>JAWOEP010000110.1:0-3769 GCA_046482705.1 Desulfotignum sp. | reverse complement strand
CTTTTACTCGACCAGGTTCCTGGGCCGGGGGCTGGGGCTGGCTTTGACACTGGGTATGGTCAAGGTCCTTGAAGGATGCATTGCTGTGGAAAAAAGCCCGGGACAAGGTATGGTTTTTCAGCTGTTTCTCCCTGTAAAAGCACAGTCCGCATCCATGGAAGAAAACCAGGTGCCTGCTACCGGTTCAGAAGGGGCAACAGGACAACCGGAAAACACATGAGGTGGATATGGAAGAACAGGACAGGCTGCAGACCTTTCTGATGGACATTGCGGCCCGGGATATCAACATAGAGCTGGCCGAGGTGAAAAACGTCCTGACCCGGGCCCGGAAAATCAAGGAAACCCGGCTGGGAGGCATGTCATGATTCCAAGTAAAAAGCTGATTGTCATTGTTTCCGCCCTGATAATGGTGTCGGTAACTGGTTCCTGTACCCGCGAAGATGAGATCCGAATAGGGTTTGCGGGCCAGCTGACCGGGGTGTTTTCGGACCTGGGGGTCCAGGGCCGGAACGGTGCGGCCCTGGCCGTGGAGGAGATCAATGCCGGCGGCGGGGTGGCGGGAAAGCAACTGATGCTGATCCCGGAAGACGACGGCAATACCCCGGAAAACGCCAGGCAGGCGATCAGGAAACTGATCCAGCAGGAAGTGACAGCCATTGTGGGCCATATGACTTCCGGCCAGAGCCTGGCAGGGCTTCTCGTGGCAGAAAAAGCGGGGGTGGTGATGCTGAGTCCCACCACCTCCACACCGGTGCTTACCGGAAAAAAGGACATGTTTTTCCGGGTACAGCCCAGCACGGTTCACACGGCTGAAAATTTGGGATGGTTTGCCGCAGAAAAATTGAAACTGGAACAAGTCAGTACGGTCCGGGATCTGGATAATAATGCCTACACCGCCCCGTTCAATCAGCATTTCATCCGGCATTTTGAAAAAGCCGGGGGCCGGATTGCGGCAACCTGCACCTTTTCATCTTCCAACACCGACAACTGGTCCCATGTGCTGGCATGCCTGGCATTGGACCGCACACAGGGTGTTCTTGTCATGGCCTCGGCCAGGGACATGGTCAGCATGATTCAGGCCATGGCGGAAACAGGAACGGAACAGGTCCTGCTGAGCAGCGGCTGGGGTGCCACACGGGAACTGCTGGCCCAGGGCGGCCGTTTCGTTGAGGGCGTGTACCTGGCAAAAGCCGGATTTATCCAAGAACCGGACGCTATTTATACGGCCTTCAAACGCCGTTATCAAAACCGTTTCGGACGGGCACCTTCTTTTGCTGCAAAACAGGGGTATCATGCAGTACAGGTGCTGGCCCGGGCCCTCGGCCAAACCGGGGGCCAATCCCCGGGACTGCCTCTGGCTCTGGCCGGCATCACGGATTTTCCCTCCTTTTACGGAAAACTGCGCCTGGACCGATACGGGGATGCCCAACTGCCGGTTAGTATTCTGCAAATTCGAAAAGGGCAATTTATACATGAATGGACAACGGAGCCGGAAAATGAAGATGGAAAATGACCGCCTGCTGACACTTTCCGACATGGTGCGGGGCTTTTTGTTCCGGTGGCTGCTGCTGCCGGCTCTGGGGATCGTGATCTGTTTTGCCGGCATCTGGTGTTTGAGCAAAGCCCATGATTTTACCCGTCAACAGCAGTTTCTGGTCCGGTCTGCAGGGGATTATATCCAGACCGGCCTGAATGTGTGCGATGTCCAGATGCAGCGTGCAGCCGATGACCTGTTCCACCGATATACGACTGAGGCCGTTCTGCTTCAGCTGGGCATGAATATCTATTTCAAAACCGCTTATTTACTGGATTCATCCGGCCGGACCCTGCACGCCATGCCCAGGGGAGCAGACAAAAAAGATTTTTCCGGATTGATCCGGCTGCCGATCCCCCGGAACGAATTTATTCTGACCGCACCATATTATTCGAGATTCGCCGGCCGGATCGTTGTGGGAATGGTCAGAGAGGTCTCGGGAAATTATCTGCTGCTGACGGAATTGAACCTGACCTACCTCCAGGAAGTCATATTGAACCTGAACCGGCGCATTCATGCCGGTTACGCCTTCATGACCGATGAATACGGCAACCTGCTGACCCACCAGGACATGTCCCGGGTCGAGCGGCAGGACAATGTCGGACATATGGCGATTCTGACATCATTACGGAATAATCGAGCTGCATCCGGTTTTTACCGGGAACCGGACGGTATCATGTTGAAGAGCGCGGTGGCTTTGCCCATGGGGAACTGGAGACTGATCATTGCCCAGGATGCCGTGAACCTGTTCCAACCGATTTTGGTAACAGTGGGGGTGCTGCTGGCAGTGGTGCTGGGGTTGTATTTTCTGGTGTTCTTTCTGCTCAATCAGCAGATGCAGCGCATTTTGGTGGACCCGCTGAAAAATTTCGCCCGGGAAATTGAAACTGTCAAACAGGGGGATTACCATGCCGAAACCTTGTCTACCATAACCCCCGGGGTCAAAGGGTTTAAGGAGCTGACATTTTTACACAACAACTTTATCCAGATGCAGCAGGTTCTCCGACAGCGGGAAGCAGACCTGCGGCAAAGCGAAGAGATCCTGAACAATACCGATTCCATTGCGGTATTCAAGGATACCCGGCTGTCCTATATCAAAGTCAATCACGCCTATCTTCGGCTGACCGGGCATGACAGCCCGGATGCGGTGCTGGGAAAAACCGATGCAGACCTGTTCAGGGATCCGGCCACCAAAGACCAGATGCAAGCATTCATGGACAATGACCGCAGGGCATTGACGCTTCCCCCGGGACAAACCCTGACCATCGAGGAATACCTGCCCGGACAAAACGGCAGGATCCGGACATTTTTGACCAAAAAATTCCCGGTTTACAACACATCCCATGACACCCTGCTGGGGGTAGCCACCCTGAGTACCGAGATCACCGCACGGAAACAGGCGGAAGAGCAGCTCAACCAGGCCCAGAAAATGGAATCCGTGGGCCGGCTGGCCGGCGGGGTGGCCCATGATTTCAACAACATGCTCACCGCCATTATGGGGTATGCCCAGGCTGCCATGGATGCGATGGACCCTGCCAAGCCTGCACACCAGTACCTGCAGGAGGTGTTGCACGCGGCCGGCCGGTCCGCCGATCTGACCCGGCAGCTGCTGGCCTTTGCCAGAAAACAGGCCATCGAACCCAAGATCCTGGATCTGAACCGGACCATCAATAAAATGATGAACATGCTCCACCGGCTTATCGGCGAAGATATCCATATGGTTTTCAACCCGACGGAAAATCTTTGGCAGATCAAAATGGATCCTTCCCAGATCGACCAGATACTGGCCAATCTGTGTGTCAATGCCAGGGATGCCATTTCCGGGGTCGGTACCATTACCATTCAAACAGGGATGAAAACCGTTGATCAGGCAGACTGCGCTGACAATGCGGACTGCATACCCGGCGAATATGTGCTGTTGACCGTCGGTGATACCGGACACGGCATGGACAAAGACACAATAGCCCGGATATTTGACCCCTTTTTCACCACCAAAGAGCTGGGAAGAGGCACCGGGCTGGGCCTTGCCACCATCTATGGCATTGTCAGGCAGAACAATGGTTTCATTACTGTTTACAGTGAACCCGGCCAAGGTTCCACTTTCAACATTTACCTGCCCCGATTGGTTGCCGATGAAGACACCGACAAGGCAGTGCCTGAAAAAAAAGCAGCGGCCGGGGGTTCTGAAACCATTCTGCTGGTTGAAGATGAGCCCACCATTCTCAGGATGACCCG
>JAWOEP010000061.1:0-3819 GCA_046482705.1 Desulfotignum sp. | reverse complement strand
ATTTGATGGAGCTGCAGATTCCGTTTTCCGAACCCATGGCAGACGGACCCGTGATTCTCAAGGCCAACCAGAAAGCCCTGGAGCAAGGCGCCACCGTGACAAAATGCCTGGCATTTGCCAAAGACATGGCAGCAAGGTATCCCATTCCGTTTCTGTTCATGACCTATGCCAACATCCCTTACAGATTCGGCATGGCAGCGTTTGCAAAAACCACTGCGGACATCGGCCTGACCGGTGCCATTGTCCCGGATCTGCCCATGGAGGAAGGGGCGGAATACATCCAGGCAATGCAGGAAAACCTTCTGTCACCCATCCAAATGTATTCACCCGGCACCAGTGATGCCCGCATGGCACAGATCGCCTCCATTGCCTCGGGCTTTATCTACTGCCTGGCCAGAAAAGGTGTGACCGGGGCAGACACTGACTTGTCCGATGACCTGACCCAATATCTGGCCCGGTGCCGAAAAGCGGCTTCGGTTCCCCTGGCCGTGGGGTTCGGCATCAAAGACAAGGCAGACATGAATTTTCTCAGAGAAAAGGCCGATATCGCGGTCATCGGGTCCCAGACCATCCGGGTGGCGGAAAAGCATGGGGTGAATGCTGTCCGGGAGTTCATCCAGGGCCTTCTGCCCACTGCTTGAAGCGGCACACCTTCCGGGCCCGCGTTTATGCCCGCAGAAGATGATATGGCTTCCCGTCCTGATCATTTGCGTTCCGCCCTATTTTGATAAAAAAGGGCGTATCCAAAGCTGGGGTTGTGTTTTCTAATCTGTCCCAGAAACTGCCTGCGATTCCAGCAGCGACATGGTTGCGATCGGGGTCTCTGGTGTGTGGGGCTCTCAGGGACGTGGTACGCAGTCAGATTTGCATTGACACAGCAATTGTCACAACCTTTGAAAGTTTTTTTGTCTGGACTTTCGAGAGTGCTTATGAAAGGTATTATTGTCAGAGAAGGGATGAAAGGTAATGTTTTTGGGAAGTCGGTAGGCATGGATTCGGCTCAGGGTAAATGCCAAACAATGGTGTGCCTTAGGGGTTGCAAGTCTGCGTTTTTTTATCGCCTCAATTTCATATTGCAGAATCTGTTGCCATCCTTAGGTTTCCCTTATAATAGCAGCATTTGGCAGGTGCATTTATGCAATGCCGGATAGTCGGCCCCGAACATTCGTATTTCACAGCAACCCTCCGAATTCATAGTCATTTTCCATCTTACATGCTTTTTGGTATTGAATTTGCAATGATTTAAAAAGTGCTCTGATATCTTACGTTTTAAACAGGAGGAAAGCATGCCGATTTTACCCCGGGAAGTCAGTCAGGCTTGGGATAAGCGTAAAGGCCCCGTTATTTTTTCCACAGTGGATAAACAGGGAATCCCCAATGCCATTTATGCCACCTGCGTTGCAAAATACGATGAACAGACCTTGGTCATCGCCAATAACTATTTTTCAAAAACCATCCGGAACATAGAATCCGGCAGTACGGGGTCTATCCTCTTTATCACTGAAAAAGGGGACGCCTACCAGGTCAAAGGCAACATTGAATACCATACCAAGGGCTCGGTGTTCGATGACATGAAGCAGTGGAATCCTCAGAAGCACCCTGGACACGGTGCGACCGCCCTGAAGGTGGAAACCGTTTATAAAGGTGCGGAAAAGTTGTTGTAACATGGACAAAACAACTGCTGATCCACCCCTGGTATTCGGCCCTGTTCCTTCCAGACGCTTGGGTAAAAGTGTGGGAATCAACAATATTCCCCCAAAAATTTGTACCTATTCGTGTATTTATTGTCAGCTTGGTACCTGCGCCCCCGTGGTACCCCAACGGCAATATTTTTACGATCCCGGCCTGATTTTGGCCCAGACCCGGGAAAAACTGGAAAAGGCCCGTCTCAATCATGCATCTATCGACTATCTGACCATAGTTTCAGATGGAGAGCCGACCCTTGATAATTCCCTGGGACAGTTGATCTCTGACCTTACTGGCTTGGGAATAAAAACAGCAGTGATCACCAACGCATCCCTGCTCGGGTTATCTGATGTCCGCAGGGATCTTTGTCTGGCGGACTGGGTCTCGGTCAAAATTGACACCTGCGATCAAAAAACTTGGCGAAGAATAGACCGGCCCGGCAAACCCATCTGTTTCAGGGAAATTTTGAACGGCATTGAATCGTTCTCCAAGGCATTCACCGGCAGCCTGGTCACGGAAACCATGCTGGTCCATGGAAAAAACGACAATGCTGCCGGCCTGGAAGAGACGGCTGAGTTTATTAGCACCCTTACCCCGCGCATATCTTACCTGGGCATACCCACCCGGCCACCCGCCGTCAAAAGCGTCAGGCCGCCTCAAGAAGAGGCACTCAACAGCGCCTGGCAGATTTTCAGTTCCAAAGGAATCAATGCAGAATTTCTTATAGGATACGAGGGAAACCAATTTGCTTTCACCGGGGATGTTGAAAACGATATCCTGAGCATTACCGCGGTTCATCCCATGCGGGAGGATGCAGTCATGGCCTACCTGAAAAAAGCGGGAAGTGATTTTTCAGTTATTGACACCCTGATAAAAGAAAAAAAAATCATCATCAATAAATATGGCAAACAGCGGTTTTTTATGCGGTTCCTCCACATTTAACCCCCTAAGGGATATAATCGGAGGACTGTGGCTTAACCATATTTCCAGTTTTTCGGGGCAGAATCAAAATGCAAATCATCATCGTATTGGAGACAATAATGTCCAAATCAATACTTGAACAATTGGAAAAACAACTTATACAATTTCTCGGCGAGGCAGTTCCCGATCAAGCAGTCTATGATATTCATGCTGCCATGGAACTTGCCTGGATTCTTGAAACTAAAGGATTTACTTTTCAACTGAAAGATCTCTGCCCCAAAAGCCTGAACGAGACAGCGTGGCGTGCGATATTTTTCAAAGAAAATATCGCATTTACAGCTGACGACCCTGAACCATCAGTGGCCCTCTGCAAGGCTGCAGTTGATGCGCTGGCGAATCCTTTGTCCGAGAAAGAAGAGAATAACAATTAACGGTATATGGATCTATTTTACTGCCTGATGCCCGCAAAGTACACGCATCATTGACCCAGGCAAAGAGGTTGCTTTTTGACCGGGAGTCCATTTTAGGGCTGCTGCAGGGGGATATTCCATTTTTTCATGAATTTCCACACCAGGGTCCGGCTTTTGCCCATGCGCCGGGCCGCTTCAGCCTTGTTCCACTGGCATTGCTCCAGCAATGCCACCAGGGACTCTTTGGTCATATTTTCTGCAGCCGGCCTGGACGGTTCTGAAGGGATGGCTTTACCCACGGTATTTCTGGTGCCATTCTGGAGTTCCGCCGGCAGATCGGTCCGGGAAATATAATCGGTCCTGCAGACCACAAATGCATGTGCAATGGCATTTTCCAATTCCCGGACATTACCGGGCCATATGTGGGACATGAGGATTTTCATGGTACCGGGGGAAACCCCTTTAATGCGTTTATTTTCCCGCTTGCCGGTTTTTTGGACAAAATGCTCTGCCAGCAGAGGGATGTCCGGCTTTCGGTCCCGGAGGGGCGGGATCTGGATGGTGAACACCTTGAGCCGGTAGAACAGGTCTTCCCTGAACAGCCCTTTTCTGGTCAGCTCAGTCAGGTTTTTGTTGGTGGCGGCAATGATCCGGATATCGATCTTGCGTTTTCTGGTATCCCCCACCCTTTCTATCTCCCGTTCCTGGAGAACCCGCAACAGTTTCACCTGCATATACGGGGTCAATTCCCCGATTTCATCCAGAAAAACCGTGCCGGTATCTGCCTGCTCAAACCGGCCCA
>JAWOEP010000410.1:0-5208 GCA_046482705.1 Desulfotignum sp. | reverse complement strand
GTGCATTTATCCGCATCAACTGTCAGAAATTTTTCCATTGTTATCTCCTCGTATATCTCTAGAGCAAACGGGTGGGTTCATTTTCCAGACCCAGTCGCTGCAAGGTTTCAGATGTCGGCACCCCTTCTTTGTCCCAGCCGTGATGGTCATAGAATTCATCGATCATCACATTGAACTTGTCTCTGTCAATTTTTTTGCCGATGACATCCGGGGCGCCCCTGCGGCAGGGTTCGTCAAAATACCGGTGGTTCAGGGTGTCGCCTTTTTTGGGATCATTGCGGGTCAGTCCTTCTCTGAGGTTGAACAGCCGCTCCAGGTTGTTGCACCGTTCTGCTGCATCCCAGATCTCCTTTGGCGTAAATTCCAGTCCGGTATTATAGTAGATCACCTCGGGCCAGTCCTCGAAATTGGGCAGGGTGGCACCCAGAAACACGGTGTGGTATTTGCAGATACCCAGACAGTCCACAGCCATATACACATTTTCCTGCCAGAAAACCTGCCAGGGTTTGCCGATATATTCGGTGTGCTCGGAAGACAATGGTCCATCATAGGGAACCGGAGACCCGTAGATCTTGCGCAGCACAGGTTCGGGCAGGTGGTACAGGTCAATGGCCGGCCGGGACCGCAGGTGGTCTGAACCCCGGGAGGCAGTGGCAATGTTCAGGGCCAGGCCCGGGGTGGCCCGCTCATCCGAGTGCAGGTTGTTCATGCCCTTGACCTGGATCAGGTAGTCAAAGGAATTTTTGCCGATCTTTTCAGCAGCCGGGATCCCGCCGTCCGCCAGGACATTGCCCAGCCAGCCTGTGCGGGTGCAGATGTTGTGCACCATCTGGAGCAACGCCTCGTCATTGCCGAACCGCAGGTCAATACCTTCGGTTTCTTTCTGGGTGAGAATACCCAGCTCATAAAGTTCCATGGCCCAGGCGATCATGCTCCCGATCTCCAGGTTGTCCACCCCGTACTGGTTCACCAGGTGGTTGCCCGTGAGCACGGTTTCCGCGCTTTTGCAGTCCGGTTCCGCACCGAACGCCCCCAAAGAGGTGTACTCCGGGCCTTCGTCATATTTGCCCGCATACAGCCCGGACTGGATCTTGTACTGGGCCCGGCAGTGCACCTGGCATCCGAAACACCCGGTCATGTGGTGGGGACCCATGGTTTCAGTGGCAATGTCGTCAATGGCTTCCGGCTCGATCTCATCGGCATATTCCATCTGGTTGTACTGGAAATTTCTGGTGCGCACCCCGCCCCAGCAGTTGGTGGCACCCCAGATAAAGGGGGTTCCCAGGGCACCCTGGATCTGGTTGACCTTGGCGCTGGTGATCTGGTCGATGAATTTCTTATTATGTTCCAGGGCTTCCATGGGGTGGGCGATCTTCACATCCATGGTGCCCCGCACTGCAACGGCCTTGAGGTTTTTGGACCCCATGACACAGCCCATGCCGGTGCGGCCTCCGGCATTCTTGATACCGGTCATGACACAGGCATAGGCCACCTGATTCTCCCCGGCCTGGCCGATGACCATGCTTTTTATTTCCTGGTCATCCAGTTCGTCCCGGATGGCCCACTGGGTATCGGTGCTGTTTTTTCCCCACAGTTTTTGTGCATCCCTGATTTCAATTTCACCATTGTGAATCCACAGGTACACGGGTGTGTCCGATTTTCCCGTGATCACCAGGTGGTGGAATCCGGCCCAGGCCAGTTCCGGGGCAAAGAATCCCCCCATGTTGCACGAGCCCAGAAGATTGGTCAACGGAGATTTGGCCATGACATGGGTTCTTGCCGTGGCAGACGCACAGGTGGCAGTGAGCAGCCCGCCACTGATAATCAACGGATTTTCCGGCCCCAGGGGGTCACACCCTTCAGGTGCATGGTTGTAAAGCAGATAGGCATCCATGCCCCGGCCGCCGATGAATTTTTTTCGCATTTCCAGAGGAATGGGCTTGATTTCTACTTCCCTGGTAGACAAATTGATATAGGCTATTTTGCGGTCCAATGCCATGTGTTGTTCCCTCCTTGATCTATTGGGAATCGCCGTCAGGCGCTCCGGTCTTTTTCGCCAGGGTATCCTGGGCCAGTTTACGGTTGACATCCCAGACCGGCCCGCGGATCCTGGGCAGTTCAGGGGTTACCCAGAACAGGCGGTAGGTCATGCCGCAGGTGGGGCATGAGATCTCTTTGCTGCCCGGGGACGGCGACAGCCGGCCCATGCAGCTGGGATTATGGCACCGCACCTTACCAAAGGTGCGCGTGCTGCGAAGCGATTCAGAGGAAGAAACCCTTTGTTGTTCAGCCATGGTACACTCCTTGACAAATGGTTGTAAAAAAAATTTTATCCAGACCCTTAAAAATGAAACATATTATTTTAGTTCATTATAATGAATTTTTACACCAGGGAATAATAAAAAGTCAACGATTATTTTTTTAAAATTAACCTTATATATCTGGATAGTTATTTTTAGTTTGACAGGGTATTTGTTTCAGGGTAAAAATGATATTTAAAAAGCATAAAAACTATTTTGTTCTTCATACTGAACAAATCAGACAACCTGGAACCAGAAAGGGACAGCATATGAAAATTCGGAGAGACCATTTATCCATTGATCCGGAAAAATGCACGGGATGCCGGCGGTGCATGATTGCCTGTGCCATGAAGCACCACAACCGCATAGACCCGGATTTTTCCTGCGTGGAGGTGATCCGGTTCGCCTCACAGGATCTGGCGGTGCCGGTGATCTGCCTGGCCTGTGAAACAGCGCCCTGCATCAAGGTGTGCCCCATGAATGCACGGATCCGGCAGGCCAGCGGCTCTGTGGTCACAGATACAGATGTCTGCATCGGTTGCCGGGCCTGTGTGTACATCTGCCCGGTGGGCAGCCCGCGCATCAATCCCGCCACCGGCCAGACCATGACCTGCGACCTGTGTGCGGATGAAACCGAACCCTGGTGCGTGGCAGCCTGCCGGCAGGAAAGGGCGTTGACCCTGTGCACCGACGGCGCAGCATCAAAACCTGCGGCACGGCGCGCCGCCACCCGGACCCTGGCCGGCTCTCCCCGGCATTAATGATACCATAAGAAAGGCAAAGATCCCATGAAACTTGTCATCATCGGAAACGGCATTGCCGGCAACCAGGTGGCGTTTGATGTCCGCAAAAAAGACAAAAACGCCGAGATTGTGATTCTTTCTGCAGAAAATGTTCCTGAATACGACCCCTGTTCTCTGCCCTATTATCTCGGGGGCGAATGCAGGCACGCGGATGTTTTCAGAAAAAAACCAGGCGACTATGCGGCCAGCAGCATTGACCTTGTGTATGACAGCCAGGTGGTGTCCATCGACCCCGAATCAAAAACCGTCACCACCCACACCGGCGAAAATATCAGCTATGATACCCTGGTGCTGGCCCATGGCGGTGACCTGTTCATCCCCCCCATTCCCGGCATTGACAACCAGGGGGTGTTTTCCTGCAAACAGCTTAAGGAAACCGAAAAACTCGCGGCCCACAACGGCCGCAGTGCAGTGGTCATCGGATCAGGTGCCATCGGTATTGAAGCGGCTGAAGCATTGAAACGCAAAGGGTATGCGGTTTATGTTGTCGAGCTGATGGACTGGATTCTGCCCTCCTTGTTTGACGAACCCACGGCCAGGCGCCTGGAAACCGCGTTAAAGGGCTACGGGATCCAGGTGTTCACAAAAGAAAAGGTACTGGAAATAAAGGGCACGGGGCAGGTTACCGCCGTTATAACGGACCGGCGCACCATTGCCTGCGACACTGTGGTGGTGGCCACCGGCGTGGTGCCGGGCACGGCCCTGGCCCGGACCGCCGGCATCGACACCGGCAGGGGCATCCAGGTGAACCGGCAGATGCAGACCAGTGTGCCGGACATCTATGCCTGTGGCGACTGTGTGGAAACCATTGACGCATGCACCGGTGAAACCGCCATGTTCCAGCTCAAGCACAATGCCATTGAGCAGGCCCAGGTGGCAGCCAGGCACATCACAGGCGAGCCTGCCCGGTACCTGGGGGCATATGCCTTTGCCAGGGCCCATTTTTTTTCCACCCATGCCGCCACCTTCGGAAAAACCCAGCGGGCCACCGACTGTATCCTGGGAGACAAACGGGTCATTGAAAGAGAAGAGGGCGACAATTACCTGCGGGTGATGCTGCTGAACAACCAGATCGTGGGCGGGCAGGCCATCGGCACCTTTGCCAATGGCCTGGGTATGCTCATCGGGGCCATGTGGCGCAAAGACGACTTTTTGGAAATCGCCGCCAAAGTGCGGACAACCCCCAGAGGCGGTGCAGCGCACACCTGGCCCATGCTGCGGCTGGGGAATCTGCTGGGCATGTAGCCGGGATCACCCACCGGCCAGGAAGGTAACGATCTGGATATCATCCCCGGGTTTCACCGGTTTTTCCAGCTCCCCTGGGAACGCGCTTTCCGCGTTCAGATAGATTTCAATATGGCCGTGCAGCTGCCCTTTGTTATCGAACAGTTCCTTTTCCATGCCCGGGTACTGCCGGACCAGATCTGCCAGCGCCCGGCCCACGGTATCTCCCTGGACCTCAACGATCTTTTTCCCGTCGGTGTGCTGCCGGTGCACCAGATGCATATGAACATGTACCGCCATTATTATCCCTTTTGCTTACCTTTTTTTTCTGAAAAAATTTCCGCCATCATGCAGCGGGCGCTTCCCCCGCCCACAGACTCTATAGTCTCCAGGGCTACGGGCAAAATTGTTCCGTACTGTTCCAGGCGCCGGATCTGTTCCGGGGTAAAGCCTGTGAAGGCCCGCCTGGACATCACGATGAACGGAATTCCGTTGGCGGCATTCACCTGGAGAATATTGCCGCAGAAATGATGCTCCATCTGATCCATGGAGATGTCAATGACATCAAAGGAGCGTGCCAGCGATGTCCTGACCCGGTTGCGCTGGTCTGCTTCGGTTATGCAGTCAAGGCAGATCACAGAAAAATGCTCCCCGATACTCATAATCACATTGGTATGATAGACGGGTTTCCCCCTGGAGCTGCGTGTATCAAAAAGGATGCCCTCCCGGTAAAAGCGCAGGCGGATGAAATTGTCAAACTGATCCGGATGGCAGCGGTGGGAACGGGCTGCATAGACAATCTCTTCCCGGTGGTCAATTACCATGGAACCGGTGCCTTCCAGAAACCGCTCCTGCTCATCCAGGGCCCCCACATGGATGAC
>JAWOEP010000378.1:0-3233 GCA_046482705.1 Desulfotignum sp. | reverse complement strand
AATATCCCTGTCAGCGGTGTCAATGTGTCCAGAAAAAAAGATGTCCAGGAGGAAATCGTATATAAACTGGCCATTGAAACAGCAGAAAAACTGGGCATAACCGCTGGGATTGACCGCAAAGAATTTGTGTGCTTTGACCAGTATGTGGGGCCGGGATATTCGATCCCCACAGATGCCATGGTGGAGGCGGTGAAACTGTTTGCACAGACCGAGTCGATTCTCCTGGATCCGGTCTATTCAGGCAAAACCGCGGCAGGATTGATTGATTTGATTCGAAAAGACCATTTCGCACCCGGCACAAAGGTGCTGTTTCTCCATACCGGCGGATCTCCTGCCCTGTATGCCTATATGGATACCTTTCGAAAATAGGTGTCAGAAACAGCCAACACACAGGTACATGAACCGCAGCCGCCCCTGGATTCCAGGGCGGCTGCTCTGCCGTTGCAGCGCGGCAGGAGGACATACAAAAGAAAGCAGAGAACATGACACAGATTCGGGAAAAAATCGTGGGCATCATCGGCGGGATGGGGCCTGAGGCCACAGTGGATCTGATGCAGCGCATCATCCGCCTGACCCCGGCCACAGATGATATGGACCATATCCGGTGCATTGTGGACAACAACCCGAAGGTGCCCTCCCGGATCAAGGCCATTATTGAAGGCGACGGCGAAGACCCCGGGCCGGTCATGGCAGACATGGGCCGGCGGCTGGAGGCCTGGGGCGCAGACTTCCTGGTGATCCCCTGCAACACAGCCCACTATTATTATGATGCGGTGCAGCAAGCGGTAAACATACCGGTGGTCAACATGATAGACCGGGTGGTGGAACAGGTGAAAACACGGTTTGGCAAAGAAAAAAAGATCGGGATGCTGGCCTCTCCTGCCGTTGCCATCACCCAACTCTATACCCGGCGGTTTGCGGCTCTGGGTATGGCGGAGGTCTGGCCGGACACCGCACACCAGGACCTGGTTTTCCGTATCATCCGCCAGGTGAAGACCGGCCGCATTTCTCCAAATCTCCTTGGGCAGTATGCCCGGGTCTGTGATCATTTACAGGAACAGGCGGTGCGGGTGGCCATTGTGGCGTGTACGGAACTGAGCGCCTTGGGCGGGGATCTGCCACTTGCCACCATTGACGCTTCCCAGGTACTGGCCGAAGAGATCGTCCGGGTTGTAAAACATGCATAAAAACGGGATTCAGTGCCTGGCAAAAATCCTCCTGCACCAGACGGAGGATCTCTTTTAAACGCTTTTGCGTTGTTCGATCTCCTATAAATACTGCGATATGATCACATGAGTGATTGTATTCTCAAACCACGGAACCTGTGGTATAATCGGTTCATGGCCCGAAACTGAAACACAAAGGAGGTCCCCCATGCACCTTGAACCGCTTGATCCATACCGGTGGCAGATTTCCAAAACCGGGCAGATGCGGGTGCCGGGAATCATCTATTCGTCGGAAGCCGGTATCCGGGCCATGGGCCGGGACGGCAGTCTCCGGCAGGTGGCCAATGTGGCGACGCTGCCCGGGATTGTCAAGGCGGCCATGGCCATGCCTGACATCCACCTGGGATACGGGTTCCCCATCGGCGGGGTGGCGGCCTTCGACTGGGACTCCGGCGTGATCTCTCCCGGCGGGGTAGGATATGACATCAACTGCGGGGTGCGCCTGGCCACCACGGCATTGACGGAAAAAGAGGTCCGCCCCCATCTGGAGCCCCTGGCCAACCGCCTGTTCCAGGCCGTGCCGTCCGGGGTGGGGTCCAAGGGATCGGTCCGACTGTCTGTCCGGGACCTGAAACAGGTCCTGACCCGGGGCAGTGCCTGGGCCGTGTCCCGGGGGTTCGGCGAAGACAGCGATATCGAACATACCGAAGAGCATGGGTGTCTGACCCAGGCGGACCCCGGGCTTTTGAGTGACCGGGCCCTGGAACGGGGCAGGGACCAGCTGGGCACCCTGGGATCGGGCAACCATTTTCTGGAGATCGGGGTGGTGGAACAGGTTTTTGATGACCGGATCGCCCGGGTGTTCGGGTTGTTTCCCGGCCAGGTTACCCTGATGCTGCATTCCGGTTCCAGGGGGCTGGGATACCAGGTGTGTGACGATCATCTGGCGGCCATGAAAAAGATTGTGGCCCGAATGGGGCTGACCCTGCCGGACCGGCAGCTGGCCTGTGCCTCGATCCGGTCGGCGGAAGGGCAGGCCTATCTGTCCGCCATGGCCTGTGCCGCCAATTTTGCCTGGGCCAACCGCCAGATCATGCTGCACCGAACCCGGCAGACATTCATGGAAACCCTGTCCATCAGTCCCGGCACCCTGCGCATGTCCCTGCTGTATGACGTGTGCCACAACATCGCCAAAAAAGAGACCCACCTGGTGGACGGAAAAGAGCAGACGGTATGCGTGGTGCGCAAAGGGGCCACCCGGGCGTTCGGCCCCGGCCAGCCCGGCATTCCGGACCGGTTCCGGGCCGTGGGCCAGCCCATCCTCACCCCCGGAGACATGGGCCGGACCTCCTATGTGCTGTGCGGCACGGACACGGCCATGACCGACACCTTTGGTTCCACCTGCCACGGGGCCGGGCGCCTTTTGAGCCGGAAAGCCGCCAAAAAAGCGGGCAAAGGACGGTCCATCCAGCAGGAGCTGGCACAGAAGGGGATTCTGGTGAAATACACCGGCCGGTTCACCATGACCGAAGAGATGCCGGAAGCTTACAAGGATGTGTCCGATGTGGTGGGGGTGGTTCACGGCGCCGGGATCTCAAAAATGGTGGCCAGATTGAGGCCCATGGCCGTGGTCAAGGGGTGACAAACGTCTTCCATGAGAAGTATCCAATCATAACTACTCTACCAAAAGTCACTGACAATATTCTAATTTTTTTCAAAAAGCCCCAAAATACATAGTTACAGTTATTGTGGTTTGATAACAAGTGTTTGATTTTACAGTCTAAATTGGACCTTTACCTGAAAGAAAAGGTGCAAAATATTCAGTAAGTTGAATAGTTGTCGTTATAATACAGGGCTGCAGCTTTACAAAAGAATATGGGAATAATGGGTGAATAAGACGACAATTGCCATTGCTGACGACCATCCCATGGTCAGAAAGGCGGTTCTGGATACCCTTCTCGGCTATCACTGCGCAATATCCGGAGGTCAGGATTCTCGTTTTTTCCGGCTTTTTGACCCTTTTTTCCCAGCAGCGGGTCAAAACACTTGGTGCCCATGCCACTGTGT
>JAWOEP010000356.1:0-3025 GCA_046482705.1 Desulfotignum sp. | reverse complement strand
CGATCAAACCAACTGGAGGAAATGCTGCGTAGCTGTAATTAAATACAAGCGGTGAAGGTTCATGTTTTGTAGCCGCTTATGTCGGACGGATTCGACCTGCCCCTGGTAGGACAGGAGTTGAACCAGGCAAGGGCCGGCTGGGGTATCCGCCGCAAAGGCAACCTGGCAGATGTCCGCTCCCCGGTGAACGGGGTGATCACCCGGGTCAATGAAAGTGTGAGAAACCGGCCTGATCTCTCCCGGGATAACCCTTACGACGACGGATGGCTGTTCACGGTGCACAATGCAGATATCAAAGGCACAGTAAAGGACCTGATGGATGATGAAACCAGCATCACCTGGCTGGACGATGACATCACCTCCCTTGAAAAGATGATTCAAGAAATCACAGGGCCTCTTGCTACTGACGGTGGTGTGCTGCAAAGAGATGTCTTCGGCAGCCTGCCTGCACTGGGATGGGACCGGCTGACCCGGACTTTTCTGTAATTTCTTACCTGCAAGGAGAAATCCCATGGAACAGTTTCAAATCACACAGGGGGCCGCCCCCCAATGCCTGTGGATGCAGGCGGGGGTGGTCCCGAAAAAATATTGCCCCACGGATTTTTCCTGCACCGTATGCCGGTTTGAGCGGGCCTTGAACCGGGTGTGCAGACAAAACCAGCACCTTCTGGACCAGGGAAAGATGCCTTCCGGGAAAAAAGGCGCTCTTATGTTCTGGCAGGACCGGCTCAAAAAAATGCCCCTGGCCAAACGCCCCTGTATCCACCACATGAAAGGGAAAATTTCCTTTAAGGCCTGTCCAAAAGCGTACCACTGCATTGACTGTGAATTTGACCAGTACTTTTATGACCATTTCAAGGTGCATGCCATGATGCAGCCCGTGGACTTTGAAACCGTCAGCGGGGTATTCCTGCCGGCAGGGTATTATCTGTCTGCCGGACATACCTGGGTGAAGATAGAAGACCAGGGGGTTGTGCGCATGGGGATCGATGATTTTGCCTCCCGGCTTGTGGGGAAAATTGACCATATTGCAACCCCTCTGATGGGCAAGGCAATCTCACAGGGACAGGCCGGGTTCACCCTGTTTCGCAACAGATACACCATACCATTTACCTCTGCGGTTTCCGGCATCATCACCCAGGTCAACCCGGAGGTAAAAAAGAATCCGGACCTGGTGACAACCGCTCCATATACAGACGGGTGGATATGCCTGGTGCACTGCCCGGATATCAAGCAGAATCTCAAAAACCTTTTGTTCATGGCAGACAGCCGGCGGTTCATGGCCGGCCAGGTTGAAAATCTGCATGCATTTCTGGAAGATGCCACGCAATTGAAAGCAGCTGACGGCGGCTCTTTGGTCAAAGATATTCTGGGCAATGTCCCGGAAGCACACAGGGACCGGCTGATAAAAACCTTTATTTCTCCAGGGCCTTAATGCTGTCGGACAAATAAATGCTGCAGTACCGGCAGAACCGGTTCAGCTTTTGGTCCACATCTGCAATTTTGCGGCAGTAATGCATGATGCACATCGGATCTTCACAATGACGCAGATCAAAGGTATGGCCCAGCTCATGGATTGCTTCTTTGACAATCCGGTCCATGAACCCGGCCGTACCCAAGGCATCCAGGCCGGTGTTCAGCCGGGAGATGGAAACAACGGCTGCCTTGCCCCCCAGCTGGGCCTCGCCATACACATGGGTTAAAATGGGAATAAACAAATCATTTTTGGTGATGGCCACCACCTTCAGGCAGTGCTCAGGGGCATTTTTTTCCAGTTCTTCCAGCACCCGGGTGGACCAATACTGGTTCCGGTCCACATCATAGGCAAAAGCAATGTCCGGCAAAAGAGAAACGATCCGGACCTCGGTTTTAAACACCTTCGCAACTTTGTCTGCCACCGCCACACTGATATCATCGGTAATATCACCCACAGGAGAAACAAGAATCAGACCGGACGGTTTCATTGGTAAAAAGCCTTTTAATCCGGCTTCAGATCATACCGCTTGATCTTGTTATAGAGGGTGGAGCGGTCAATGCCCAGAATACCGGCGGCCTTGGATATGTGCCAGCCGGTCCGGGTCAGGATGGTGTGGATATGTTGTTTTTCCACATCATGCAATGCCACCCCGCCGGGCTGGGCAGAATGGTCCATGGTATTTCCGATGGGCAGGTCCTGGGGGGTGATGGTGGTGGTTTTGCACACCACCACGGCCCGTTCAATGGCATTGGACAGTTCCCTGACATTGCCGGGCCAGTGATAGAGCATGAGCTCATCCATGGCATCTCTGCTGAACCGTTCCACGCCCCGGTTCACCTCCCGGGTGAATTTTTCCAGAAAATGGTCGGCCAGCAGCGGAATATCCTCCTTGCGCTCCCGCAGGGGCGGCATGGTCAAAGAAATGACATTGAGCCGGTAAAACAGGTCCTCTCGAAAACTGCGGTTGGCAATGGCTTTTTGCAAATCCGCGTTGGTGGCGGCAATGACCCGGAAATCCGCAGTAATGGGCTGGGTGCCCCCCACGCGGTAGAACACCCTGTCCTCAAGTATCTGGAGCAGATCAATCTGCATGCGCATAGAAATCTCACCGATCTCATCCAGGAACAGGGTTCCGCCGCCGGCCATCTCCAGGCGCCCTTTTTTTGTTTCCCTGGCATCGGTAAACGCCCCTTTCTGGTGGCCGAACAGTTCGCTTTCCATGATATGTTTAGGGATAGCGCCGCAATTGACTGCCACAAAAGGCCCTTCAGACACCCGGCTGGAGGAATGGATGGCTTTGGCGGCCAGACCCTTTCCTGAGCCGGTTTCCCCTGTTATTAGCACGGTGCTTTGTGTATCGGCGATATCCTGAATCAGCTTGAAAATTTCCTGCATGGCAGGCGACTGGCCGATCATGCTTTCAAACCGGGTCTGCTCTTCAAACGCATCCTTTAAAAACGCAAGGTAAAGGAGGCGGCGGAGATACTGTTTCAGGAGGAGGCCCAGAAACTGATCGACATGGACAAGGTGATCGAGGAGGCCGTCCTG
>JAWOEP010000302.1:0-4378 GCA_046482705.1 Desulfotignum sp. | reverse complement strand
CACCATCCGCCGGCCCCTGATACATGCAGAGAGCCGGGGTTATGCACCCCGGCCCTCGCCAAAAGGAACTTCCAGACCAGATCAATGTCTTCACCGATGAGTCGGCGAAGCATGTTCAGCATACTTTCCACGGTATCATTCAAGTCCAGCTGTCTGGGAGAAATGGTCTGTTTTCTGGCAAAAGCCAGCAGTTGCTTGGTGATGTCCGCCGACCGTTTTGCCGCTTTCTGAATTTCTTTAAGATCACCATGCAGCTCATGATGTTCATCTGCCTGTAACAGTGCCAGTTCCGTGTGTCCAAGAATCACACCCAGCATGTTATTGAAGTCATGGGCCACACCGCCGGCCAGGCGGCCCACCGATTCCATTTTCTGAGCCTGGAAGAGCTGGGTTTGGAGTTTTTCTTTTTCTGCCTCGGCCTGCTTCCTTTCGGTAATATTTATATTAAACTCGGTCACCAACCACTCACCATTTTCGTCCTGGAATGGAATTGTATGAACCTCAATATGTCTGTTTTCCTTAGGCAAGAACTCTTCAGTAACGATTATTTCCTGAGTTGCCAGTGCCTGGGGAACGCCGCATCCCTTACATGGCTTATCAAGGCCCATAAAGTACTCGTGGCATTTTCGTCCCTGAGGGTCGCCATAGATCTTCTGCCAGACAGCATCGACCTGCCGTAAATTATACTCGGAATCTAAGGTATTCATGTTGGTTCGAGTTGCCCTAAGGATATGGCCCATGTGCTCACGATCCTTTCGCAGATCTTCCACCGTCTGTTTATGCTCGGTGATGTCGAGCTGAGTCCCGAAGTGCCCGATGATTCTTCCCTGTTCGTCGAACATGCAGCGGTAACTGCCGATAATCCACATTTGGCTTCCGTCAAATCTGCGTTCATCCGATTCAATATCAAGAAATCCTTGATCAAACATTTTCCGCCACAGCAAGCGGCCATGTTCCAGATCGTGGGCAAACAGTTGTTTTGGGGTCATGCAAAGAAAGTCTTTCTCACTTGCCAAGTATTGGTCCAGCATTGCTCTGTTAATCTTGGTGATACGCTGATGGTCAAATACATAATCAAGGATTTTTTCTTTGTCCACGGCGTCGTTCCATTCGACTGGTTCGTCAAGCATCATGAAAAACGCACCTGCCGAAGACTCGGAAAAGAACTGATGTGCAGTCTTGTTGCTCTCTCGCAGTGCTTCTTCCGCCTGTTTGCGGTCGGTGATGTCCCACGTCAATCCAAACCAACGGATGTCACCGTTGTCAAACACAATGGGAGTGGATTCTATGCGTAGCCAACGAAAGTCGCTGTCGCCAATTAAAAATCGACCTTCCCAGGCAAATGGAATCCGTTTGAGAAAAGATTCTTGGTTACGTACCAAAAAATCATCTTGATCATCAGGATGTACCAGATTGTTCACTCTCGTGGCATCGGATAGAACATATTCGCGTTTGACCTGGTGGATTTCGCACCAACGGTCACTGACGTACTCAAATTCCAAATGCCCGGTCGCTCGGATCCAGAAAACATAGACACCTACCGGCACATTTGCGACCAATTCATCGTAACGCGTCAAGCTCTCCTGCAGCGCCTCTTGCGCCTGCTTGCGCTCGGTGACATCTAATTCTACCCCATCGAAAAGGACGCTGCCATCGTCCAATTTCCGAGGCTTTGAAATCATTCGGTGCCAACGGATTTCACCCGATTTCCTCACTATTCTCACGGTATGGTCGTAGGTGGTCAATTCTTTTAGTGATTTATGGGTGCGTTTTTGCCATTCGTCCACATCCGCAGGATGGACGCGTTTGAACAAGAGCGAGGCATCCTTGAGAACGTCCTCCGGTTTGCATTCGTGAAGTTCCTCCACCTTGCTGCTCACATAGGTGAATTTAGTGCCGCCATCCGGCGCAACTCGAAATTGGTAGAGTTGTGCGCCCTGCAGGTTGTCTCCAATGGTGCGAATCCGTTCTTCGCTCTCTCGCAAAGTTGCTTCAGCCTGGTTTCGCTCGGTGATGTCGCGGATAATCGAGAAAAGAAGTGTTTGATGTTGAATTGTTATCGGCGCGGAATGAACTTCTACGTCACGAACCTGTCCGTCTGCCAGCATATGCTGGAATTCGAAGATGTTGATCTGTTTTTTCGATGCAGAGTGCATCTGTTCGGCAACGTGTTCCGGCGATAAAATATTCAATTGCTGGATTTTCATCTGAAGCATTTTTTCCAGAGGGTATCCGTAATATTGAACAGCAGCTTGATTGGCCTTAATAATCTGGCCTGTGTTGGGATCAATAAGCAACATTACAGCACTGTGATCATTGAACATTCCCCGGAACAAAGCCTCTCTTTCGATCAGAGCCTCTTCCGCCTGCTTGCGTTCTGTGACATCTCTTGTGCTGAACAGGATTTGCTTTGGATTGCCGGCATCATCAAGAATGAACTTCCCTACAGTCTCAAACCAAAGATACTCTCCATCAGACCGGCGATACCTGTATTCAACCTTTCGCCCATCTTCCATGTTGGCAAGGAACTCAGCAAAAGCGGTGGCAGTTTCCTGGTAATCATCGGGATGGACAAGCTCCATGACATTCCTGCCGACAAGTGAATCCAGTTCATATCCCAGAATACTGTGGGAAGGACCGATGAATTTGAAGTTACCCTCCATATCTGTTACGGAAAGGAGTTCAGAGGTAGTGTCAATAATGTTTTGCAAAAATTGGGTTTTTTCCTGCAGAGCCTTTTCCGCAAGCTTTTTATCCGTGATATCCCGGATGGCTGAAATGTGTACCGCCCTGTTCGCAAGATAGAAATGTTCAGAGGTGATATCTACTGATATCAAACCCCCATCTTTTTTCTGATAAACGCGTTCCATTTTTGAAACATTTTCCTGACATGCCCGGCGGGTCGCTTCAGGTGTCGTGGACAGACCTGTCATTTTCATGGATAACAGTTCTTGGGAAGAATAACCGAACAACTGGGAAGCTTTATTGTTACACTCCAAAATTTGCGTGGTATCGTTGTCTACCAAAAACATGGCATTCACACCCATATTAAAAAGCAGGCGGTATTTTCCCTCTCTTTCCCGCAGCGCCTCTTCCACCCGCTTACGTTCGGTGATGTCATGAAAAATACAGTGGGTCTGTTGAAAATTTCCTGTTTTATCCCTGCTTATCTTTCCGGTAAAAGAAACCAGGATGAGGTCGCCGTTTTTTTTGACCATTTCAAACTCGACCCCCAGAACTTCGCCGATGGACTTGAACCGTGGAAAATTTTCTTTGAAATGATCCCGCCAGTCAGGATGCAGAAAATCTGCAAAGGATTTACCAATGACTTCTTCTTTAATATATCCGAGGGTGTCCAGCCAGGTTTTGTTGACAACTATAAAATGGCCATTTTCATCCAGTGATTGATATCCGAGGGGGGCTTTTTCATAAAGCATCTTGAACAAGCTTTCATTTTCCCACAACGCTTCCTTCGAATATTTATGCTCGGATTCTATTTTTTCCAATTCCTGAACCCGTCTTTCTAGCTCTTCATATGTGGGTTTTTCAGCCATATCATACCCTTTTAATGTCCGGATACTCTTTGTAATGTAGAATAAATTTAGCCCAGTCCTGCTATGTTCAACTATTTTTGCGGTATTGTTTCTGCCTAAACAGACCATAGCAGGTATTGAATACTAATGGTATCCGAAAATTTTCCAGGGCTCGGTAAATCAAGAAGCTGATAATTATTGTTGAAACGAAAACGAAAGTCTATTTCCCACCAGCTAATTTAAAACACATCATGACAAAGCATGGTTTAAAAAATATCGGTTTATGACCTTTTTAATATTCAAAACCAATGGTTCCCAAGACGGCAAATTTGTTTTGCCCATCTTTCCGGACGATCACCATTTCTCCTGAACCAGGAAAAATATCTGTAAAAGCGGTTATGTTGACCTGATGGGTAACAAGGATGAGGGGATCCCTGATTTCTTTATCATTGATCCACCTTTTTAGCGCCGCAGTTTGTTCTTCCCTTTTTTCGAAGTGTCGAAAGAAAGAGTTTAGAATTTCGAGTTCCTGAACAGGTCCAAGATGCAGTAGGGTGGCGGTTTCAAGACATCTGCACCACTGGCTTGAGTAAACCTGGGCTCTATGAATGCCCTTGGCACGAAAAAGCCTGCCAATATTCCTGGCTTGATTGCGACCTCTTTCCGAGAGATTTCTTTGGGTGGCACAGTCCCTGAGATTAAAATCCGGTGGGTCTCCCGTTCCTGGAGCCAGTGCATGACGAATCAAAGCAAAATGGTTCTCTTTTTTCAGCTCCTGCCAGAGATCCTTCTCGGTTGCCCTTCCATGTCGGATCATAGAACCAGACAGGCAGATGCAAAAGACA
>JAWOEP010000247.1:0-7472 GCA_046482705.1 Desulfotignum sp. | reverse complement strand
TTCTGTACAGGTGAATCAGGATACTCCATTGTTCATAACTGACATCAAATCCGGCATCTGCAAATTTTTTGGTCAGGCGTTTAATAATGGCCCGGGATGTTCTTCCCACAAGATAGGCAATGGAGGTATCAATAACGCGTTCAAAATTATCCGGTGCAATAGTATTCATGTGCATATGTTCAGTTTCAGGTATCAAATTTGGTACGGTTTCATGTGCAATGTTTTTTTGTGCCATGTCAATTGCCTGCTATTCTAATCAGTTCCCAGATAATATGGACCAAAATTGTTGATTATGCAACCAAATATTTTTTCAGATCTTTTTTCTTTGAAAAATATCATTTCAAACACAAAACCCGATGAGGTGAAAGAAGTTTCACCTCATCGGGTTTTGTTGTCTGCCCAAAAAAGAAGAAAATACCCTGGTAAAGAAACATCAGGCTGCTTTTCTTTTAAAAATCGCTCTTCTGAGAGGGGTAATCCAGATGCCGCTGAGAAACCAGGAATAGGCATAGGTACCGATGAGAATGGCCACAAATGCCTTGACAATATCCATGGTGCTGCCGTCCAGGGAAAATCCGGGCACATACCCGAAAAGCAGCGGTCCCAGGTAGAGGAATTTGGCGAACTTGAAAGAGGTAAACGCGGTTTTCCACATGTTGGCCTTGGCAATAGTGGCCCCGGCAAAAGCGGCGATACACACCGGCGGGGTGATATTTGAGTCCTGGGACAGCCAGTACACGATCATGTGGGCGGCAAGTTCATTCACTCCCAGATGGGTTAAGGCCGGTACCGCTACCACAGCGGTTACCAGGTAGGCTGCTGTTACCGGAACACCCATGCCAAGCACAAGAGAGGCAAGGGCCACCAGCAGAATGGTCAGCAAAAGAGAGCCCCCTGCCAGTTCAATCATGATATCGGCAAAGGTGAGAATCAGACCGGAAAAGGTTAAAACACCGATGATAATGCCGATAACACCGACAGTGGCGCCGATCTTCAGGCTGTTTTCCGTGCCTTCCCTGGCAGCCTGGACAAAACGCTTGGGACCGATGCGGGTCTCTTTTCTCACATAGGAAATCGCAATGCAGGTGACCAGCCCCAGGATCGCGGCATATGCAGGGGAGAACCCGTACAGCATAAAAATGGTGATAATGGCCAAAGGGAGGATATAAAACCATTGTTTCTTAAATATCTGGGTGGCACTGAATTTGGATTTTTCCCCCACCACATTGTCTTTTTTTGCTTCATAATGCACCATGACAAAGACGGAAAAAAAATACATGAATGCCGGAAAAATCGCCACCAGCATGATCTGGGAATAGGGCAGTCCGGTCAGTTCCGCCATGATGAACCCCCCCGCTCCCATGATGGGGGGCATGAACATCCCGCCGATGGAGGCGGCCGGCTCGATACCGCCGGCCACATGGGGCTTGAACCCGGCTTTTTTCATCATGGGAATGGTAAACATCCCCGTGGAAACAGTATTGGCAATGGCACTACCGGAAATGGAGCCAAACAGGCCCGAGGCAATGACAGATACTTTGCCGGGGCCGCCGATGCGGTGGCCCACTGCTGCCAGGGGCCAGTCAATGAAAAATTTCTGGGCCCCGCATTTTTCCAGAAAAGCACCAAACAAAACAAACAAAATCACATAGGTGGCCAGAACACTGGCCATAATGCCGAAAACCCCGTCGCTTTTGTAAAATATGCTGACACACAGCTCAGCAAAGGGGGCCCCTGCATGGGAAATCAGGTCCGGGGCCTTATACCCGTAGACCCCGTACAGCAAAAAGACAACGCCCATGATCACAAAGACATTTCCCACCACCCGCCTTGCCAGTTCCACGCCGATGAGCACCCCCACAATTGCAAATGCTGCATCCACAGGGGTTTCCGCCCCGGTCCTGTAATTGATGGCCTCAAACATGATGATCCAATACCCGACGCATGCCACGGACAATATGATCAGGATATAATCGATGACACGGCCGATGGGTGTTTTGGCTTGATAAAGCAGGAAGACCAGAATATAGGTTATTATTACATACACGCCCCGGTGATACTGGGTGGCCATGGGCTGCACCACAGCGGCCCAGGCATAGAAAAGAACCAGGGTCACCGAACAGATATCAAAAAAAATTTGCTCGAATCGATTCAGTTTATTGTACACAATCCGCCTTCCTGTTCTTTAGTAACTTTTTAATGCGGTTACCTGTTTCTTGGTTTGAATACACCCGGGAATGAACTTCAAAAGGTTATTACAGCCATGCTGTTTTTTTGGGAAACCGGCAAGGCACAGGGCAATAATGCCCCGTGCCTGCGGTATCATACACCAACGTGCAGGGATGAGGTGTTATAAAACACCTTTTTCTTTCCAGAATTTTTCAGCGCCTGGATGAAACGGGGTAACAACGCCGGTGGGACCTGATTTGACAGACATGCTTTTAAAGGTTTTTTTCTGGGATACCATATGGGCCAGGCCTTCATCAGTATAAATGAGAGACAGCATCTTATAGACGGTATCGGCAGAAACATCTTTGTTGGCCACCCACAGGGCGGAATCCTGGAAAGTGTTTACCTCATAGTCAACGCCTTTATAGGTGTTGGGTGGAATGGTGACTTTGGCAAAATAAGGGTATTCCTTATAAAATCCTGATTCTTCCGCATCTTTATCCAGATTGACCATGCCGATATCATTGGTCTGGGCCGCCATCATGACTGCACCGGTGGGATATCCCACAAACAGCCAGAAAGCATCCAGCTGGTTGTTGCCGAATGCCTGGGCTGCGTCATTATAGCCCATGGCGTTTCTTTCAATCTTGTCCCAGATTCCCATGTGGCTGAAAAACAGTTCACAGTTGGCAAATGCGCCGGAGCCGGCATTGCCCACACCCACTTTTTTGCCTTCCAGGTCTTTCACGGTTTTTATGCCGGAACCTGCTTTGACCACCAGCTGTGCAGGGGCACCATACAAAAATGCCACGGCCATGACATTTTCATACTTTTTGGTATCATTTTTCATTTTTCCATTCCGGCCCTGGTACACATGTCCGGAATATACAACACTCATCTGCTGACGGCCGGAATCGGTTTTTCTCAAATTTTCCACAGAACCGGCTGAAGACTGGGCCTGTACTTTGAAATCAGGTTCCGCTTTAATGGGGTCGTACACCTGGATGGCATTGGCCACAACCTGAAAAGTACCGCCGGCAGGCCCGCCGCCGAAAACGACTCTTTCCTTGGCAAAGGCAGACTGGCAGAACGCCAGGGAAACAATGGCAACAAACCCGATAAAAAATAGATGTCTTGCTTTCATACGATCCTCCTTGTTAGTGGGGTTAAAAAACGATCTCATATCATATCATTTTCTGGACATACCACCCTAACAACAGGAATGTAAAGAATCAATTGGAATATTTCTGATTGTTGTGTAGGTATTTTTCTTACATTCCTGAAGCTTCCGCCTCAGGGGAGCATTTCATGAAAGGATCTCTCCTCTGGCACTGACAGTTACCCGGGAAAAGGGAATATCCATGCCGCTGTTTTCCAGGGCCTTTTTTACAATGGCCGGCAGTCCGGCACAGCAGGGCACCTCCATGATCACTGCGGTGATGCTTTTTATGCCTGATTCCGCAAAGACCCGGGTGAGTTTGTCCACATATTCCCGGGCATCATCAAACTTGGGACAGCCGATCATCACGGCCCTGCCTGCCAGAAAATCCTTATGAAAAGAAGGGTAGGCAACCGGTACACAATCTGCTGCAATCACAAGATCGGCATTTTTTAAAAAAGGGGCCCCGGCCGGCACCAGCCGGATCTGCACCGGCCAGTGGCCCAGTGCTGACGGGTCGCGGGATGCCTGAGTCTTTGCCTGGCTGGCACAGTCGCACGGCGAGGTGGGAAAACTTTTCACAGCAGCAGAAGGGCACCCCCCTGAGATCACTGCAGGTCCTCTGGTATCTGCTTCTCCGTCCTTTGCGTGTGTTTCAAGCAATTGTTGGACAGCTGCTTCGTCAAACTCCTCTGCCTCCCGTTCCACAATGTGTAAAGCATCCCGTGGGCATTCTCCAAGACAGGCTCCCAGACCATCACAATACTTGTCTGCAATAACACGGGCTTTTCCGTCGATAATCTGAATGGCCCCTTCTGCACAGGAGGGCACACAATTACCGCATCCATCACATTTTTCATCATCTATTTCTATTATTTTTCTGATCACTTTCATGGTCTTTCTCCTTTATAACCTGATCCGCAGGTTGTTCTCCAATTTTTTATTTTGTTTTTTCTTTTGTCAGCTGTTTTGCATCAACGTCTGCAGAGCCAGTTCCCTGCCCGCATCCGTCAGATAGATACGATAAATTTTTTTTGAAAGGGTGTCTGAATCGATCTGTTCCTTTTTCTGGCATTCCTTCATATTGGCCAGCATGTCTGCATCATACACCGCTTTGAAATTGATGGTTTCATCAGGCCCGGGATGGCGATGGTGTGCGATGATATCGCACACCTCTTTTACCAGTTCCTCTTTGGCACCCAGGTTTTCCAGAATCTCTTTTGCCACAGGCGGACCTTCGATCTCTTGGTATTTTGCTTGCGCTGAACCATATTTTTCTTCCGCATTTTTTATGCCGATGTCATGGAGATAAGCAGCACAGAGCACCACAGCCAGGTTGGCTTTTTCCTGTTTTCCGATCTTTTCCGCAAACCGGGCTACCCGGCCGGCATGGCCGATGCGTGTAAAATCCGTGCCAAAATACTGCTTCATCTTCACCGCCACCCGGTCTTTCAAAAAATCCTCCTGCTGGGCCACAAACTCCTCAGGCAGTGTTCCCAGACATTGCTCGGCAAACTTGCAATAGGCAGCACATCCAAAATCCATTTTCGGGTTGACAATCTTCTTGCTGCAGTGGCTGCAGCGCCGGGTGGCATCATCCTTGAAAAATTCCATTTCATGGCCGCATTCCGGACAATGGGTTTCAAAAATCGCATTCTGGTCCCAATACTGGGTATCTTGTCCTGGACATTTCATTATCCACCTTCCTTGTTTTTCAGGTAACCTGCAAATACACTTTACATCCTGCAGTAAACTTACTATAGCATGGCATATAAAACCTTGATCTGAATCAAGACACTACTTTTATTTTGTTCATTTTTATGTGTTGCCGGAACCGGCATAGTGAAAATTTCTTTAGAGGAGCAGTATACGGTATCAAGATTTTAAAAACAATCGCCCTTTTTTCCGGCTTGTCCGCCGACCAGCTGGAAACCCTTTCACATATTGCCGTGCGCAAAGCCTATAAACGCGGAGAGATGATTTTCCATGAAGGGGACAAGGGCAACGGCATTTATATTGTAGAAACCGGCAGAATAAAGGTGTTCAAGCTTTCCATGGACGGAAAAGAGCAGATTCTGCATATTTACGGTCCCGGACATACCTTTGGTGAAGTCCCGGTGTTCCAGGGAAAAAATTTTCCCGCCTCATCCATGGCTTTGGAACCTGCCGGCATTATTTTTCTGCCCAGAGACCGGTTTGTAAAACTGATGACCTCCACCCCTGCGCTGGGCATGAATATGCTGGCGGATCTGGCCAGGCGGCTGCGGGATTTTACCGTGCAGATCGAAGCCCTAAGCCTCAAGGAAGTACCAGCCAGGCTTGCCGCATACCTGCTCACCCTGTCCAGAGAGCAGAATAATGAAGCCCGGGTCAGTCTTCCCATTTCCAAGGCCCAACTTTCCAACCTTATCGGCACCACCCCGG
Organism: Desulfotignum sp.; assembly: GCA_046482705.1. Lineage (GTDB taxonomy): Bacteria > Desulfobacterota > Desulfobacteria > Desulfobacterales > Desulfobacteraceae > Desulfotignum. The sequence goes on along the minus strand of JAWOEP010000247.1, from coordinate 1,720 downwards.
AAACCATCTCCAGAATGTTAAAAAAAATGGGGGATGCCGGCCTAATTGATGTCCAGACCCGCACCATTGAAATTCAGGACAAAGAAGCGCTTGAAGACCTGTCGGAATCCGGCCATATTTAACTCATCGTGCCGCGGGTTTTCAGAGGGTTTTTTCAGACCGGTATTTTATACTGGACTTGCAATCATTGTCATGGCATAAAGAAGATGCTGTTATTAAAGGACCCGGGCCGATGGGTCACCCCGGGTTCAGAACCACCATCACCAGCGACAACATAACAATGGCCGGCACTGCCCTGAAACCATGTGCCGCCATGCAGACTTTAGAAATCAATGCATCTTGCCAAGGAGGAAACATGGGAAAATTGTTGCGGATCAACACAAAGAGCAAAACCTTTACGTTTGATGAAATACCTGAGAATTATGCAGGACTCGGGGGCAGGGCCCTCACATCCAAGATGATTCTGGATGAAGTGCCGGCCACCTGCCATCCTTTGGGAAAAAACAACAAACTCATCTTTGCCCCCGGTGTTCTGACCGGCTCTCCTGCTGCGGATTCCGGCAGGATGTCTGCCGGTGCCAAATCACCTCTCACCGGCGGCATCAAAGAAAGCAATTCCGGGGGGCTTGCGTCCCAGAAGCTTGCCAGGCTGGGTATAACCGCCCTGGTTCTGGAAGACAAACCCGAAGATGACGGATACAGCCTGTTGGTGATAAACAAAGACGGGGTACAGATTCTTCCGGCAGATGACCTGGCCAAAAAAGGCAATTATGCTGTTATGGAAGCCCTGTGGAACAAATACGGCAAAAACGTGGGTGTACTGAGCATCGGCCAGGCCGGAGAACAATGCCTCAAGGGGGCATCCATCAACCAGGCGGACATGAACGGCCGGCCCGGACGGGCACACGGCAGAGGCGGGCTTGGTGCGGTCATGGGCGCCAAAAAAATCAAGGCCATTGTGGTGGACGACACCGGCGCCCCCCGGGTGGAAATCAAGGACCCCGAGGCGTTCAAGGCTGCCAACAAACGCTGGGTGGAAATGCTCAGAAACCACCCTGTCACCGGCGAAGGCCTGCCTGCCCTGGGTACGGCCGTACTGGTGAATGTCATCAACGAGGCCGGTACCCTGCCCACCAAAAACTTCCGTTCCGGCCGGTTTGACCATGCCCAGGCCATATCCGGGGAAGCCATGGCGGAAACCATTCAAAAACGCAACGGTATCACCACAGAGGCCTGCCATCCCGGATGCGTTATCAAATGCTCCAATGTGTACCATGGCAAAGACGGCAACTTTTTGACCTGCGGGTTTGAATATGAAACCATCTGGGCGTTCGGGGCCCACACCACCATCCAGGATATGGATCACATCGCCACCCTGGACAAACTGTGTGATGATTTCGGCCTGGATACCATTGAAACCGGGGTGACCATCGGCATTGCCATGGAAGGGGGTATGATCCCCTGGGGAGACGGCCAGGCTGCCATTGATCTGCTCTCCAAAGTGGGGGAATATGCACCGGAAGGCAAAATCATCGGAAACGGTGCCGCATTCACAGGAGACGCGCTTGGTGTTGACCGGGTACCAGTGGTGAAAAGACAGGCATTGCCCGCCTATGACCCCCGTACCTGCAAAGGGGTGGGCGTCACCTATACCTCCACCCTCAGGCGGTCGCCCACCGCCGTCCCCGTCGCCTCCAGCGTGCCCGCGGGGAGTTCGATC
>JAWOEP010000180.1:0-8292 GCA_046482705.1 Desulfotignum sp. | reverse complement strand
TGTTGACCAGGCATTAACCCTTATGGAGGCTGCCCTGGACCCTTCGCCAAAGGCCCTGCGCGATATGGCCCTGGCTGAAGTGCTTTACGGTTCCGGGCTCAGGGTGAGCGAGGCAACAAATCTTGATCTGGATTCATCCCAGTCCGATACCACCCGTGCCATGACGGAAAATATCGGCCAGGTTTCAGCAGGTATCCAGGAAGTAAATGAAAATGTGGCCCAGAGTTCCCAGGTGGCAGGGCAGGTGGCATCAGAGATTTCCGATGTACTGTCTGCGTCTGAAAAAATCCGGTCTCTGTCAGACAATGTGAAACAAAAGGCCGGGACCCTTGATCAGGTCATTACCCGGCTGCGCACCATGACACAACGGTTCAAACTGTAACAGCCGCCCCGGGGCAGACTTTGATCAGGCCGGGCATGACCGTGTTTCTGCCGTTGCGCTTGGCTTTGTAAAGCATGGTATCGGCATCTTCAATGAGCCGGCTCATATCCATGCCAGGGGTCAGTTCGGAAACCCCGAAGCTTGCGGTGACCTTCAGGGTGGTGTCATTATCCAGAATTTTAGCGGCAGCAATTTTGGTTCTGAGCCGGTCTGCCAGTTCCATGGCTTTGTGTCTGCCGGTTTCCGGCAGGATGGCAATAAATTCCTCTCCCCCGTACCGGGCAAGAATATCCCCCTGCCGCATATTGTCTTTGACCAGAAACGCAATTTTTTTAAGAATAAGGTCACCTGCCTGATGCCCGTGGGTGTCATTGAACTGTTTAAAATAGTCCAGATCAAACATGAACAGGGACAGGTTGTTTTGATGCCGGGTTGCAGAGGCCATATGACGGGAAAGCTGGGTTTCAAATTCCCGCCGGTTATAGCATCCGGTCAGGGGGTCAATAACAGCAGCATTCCTGAGGTTTTCCATTTTCAGCTGTTTGGACAAGGCGGTTGCACATCCCTGGAGAATCAGGGATACCACTTCATCATGAAAGGCATATACCGGTTTTTCAGGAAGCATATACAGGCGGGCATAACAATTTTCTTCGCTCAGTTCGTAATAGACCAGAGTATCCAGATCAACGGTTTTCTGGAGGCTGTTCACGCCAACATTGTTGTTCAGATAGGTAAGATCTGCCGGATTTTCAAGATGGAAATCCTGTAAAATGATATGTTCCAAAGCGGTTCTGTACATGCCGGGGTCCAGCCAGACATCGACCCCTGCCTCTTTTTTTACCACAAAGGCGAACAAACGGTAATTTAGGATATTTTTAAGGCAGACAGACAATTCATTGATGATGTCGGTTGAGGATGTTTTTTTGTTCAAAGCAACAATATGCCGGCTCAGTCGGGCATGGTCCGCCTGCCGGACCGCCTCCTGAAAAGCCACGGAAAACAATGCCAGAAACCTGCGGGAAAGTTTTTTAAATGTCTGGTTCATGTTGATTCCTTATTCCAAATAATGCATTTGAAGCATAAGAATAAGCAATCAGTGTGCCAGGCAAAAAATTATAAGAAATTATCTAATAATTACAATGTGTTGTTTTGTTAGTCCGTAAAAATAAGAATATCTGTTACAAGGAAAAAACTGCCGGATCCGTCAAAAAACCGTGTCATGGTTTTGACGTCTATGCATTGCCTTTGAGGCCGATTTCTTCTGCCACAGGCTGCATGCCGGCAATAACCTCGGTGATCAGATCAGACAATTCCATGTCCAGCATGGCAGCCCCTTTTTTGATGACTTCCCGGTCCACCCCCGCAGCAAAAGCTTTGTCCTTGAATTTTTTTTTCACTGATTTTGTTTTTATATCCAGAATGCTTTTTGAAGGCCTTACCAGGGCGGAACTCGCCACCAGACCGGTGAGTTCATCTATGGCATACAAGGTTTTTTCCATAGGTGTTTTGGGTTCAACATCGGTACAGATGCCCCACCCATGGCTGATAACGGCCCGGATATAGTCTTCAGGCCAGTTGTGCGCTTTGAACAGTTCAACGCATTTTTGGCAGTGTTCCTCCGGGAACTGCTCATAATCCAGGTCATGAACCAGGCCGATGACCCGCCATTTTTCTTCATCTTCACCGAATTTTTTTGCAAAATGTGCCATGACCGCTTCCACGGCCAGGGCGTGGCGGATAAGTCCTGGTTTCTGATTGTATTTTTGTAAAAGGGAAAACGCATCGTTTCTGCTGGGGATAAAATCGGTCATGACAAATCCTTAAAAGTTGTGTGTAGAGATGAATGATTTAAAATTTTTCAGTTACAAAAATAACCCGGCATTGCTTTAAAAACAGGTGTCGCTCAGTTGCTTTTTCAACCTCTTTGGCATCGGATGTGCTGATGACGATGGCAGTATTGTCCTTTCCTGCTGTCCGCAACCCTTTGAGCACCAGAGGGTGGCTTCCCACCCGCAGATCTTCCAGGGCATTGTCCATGGAACACAGGTATTTGCACACCCCGTGCTGAACGGCAAATTCCCGGCTGATGTAAAGGGATGAGTAAATAAAATCTCCCTGTTCACTGACAATGACGGGGTATAAAACCGGTTCAAAGGCCAGTTCCCTGATATCCAGAATCAGTCCGGTATAGGGGATTTTCCCCGATTCAATCTGGGCGCTGGGCCGGATTTCAGGATTGATTCTGGGAATCTGCCGGATTTCATCGGGCAGAACCAGCTGAAGGAATCCGCCGAAAATCCGGGTCTGGATAGCCAGCTCCACATCCAGGGCCGAGGTGTAATACTGGCGGATAATAGCTGCATCCCTGGCTGTTTTTTCAATTCCCGCCATAATCGCATCATTCCGGGCCGCATACATTCCCACACGCAGGTCATTGTGTATACCGATCTGCTTGAGCATATCTATAAGCCGTCGGTTTGCTTCTGTCCGGGCCGATCCAGGATCGGGTTCATGCCTGTTGTCCTTGGTAATACGCGGGGGTGCCACGCCGACAGCGGTCACGGTTCCGGTACTCCAGTTGATGGTCCCATGTTCCAGAAAAGTGATGCAGTGATGATTTTCAGAAGATTGGCCGCAAAATACCGTGCCTGGAAGGCACAAACCCACAAAACAGATCCATACAATCAGACTGGCCAGGCAGACAGCAGGGGTGGATTTCATCATGGACACCCCAGATATTGATTTTCAATGAACGATGCCACAGCAGCCACCTCTTCCAGTCCGAAAACAGGGACGTTCGGAGCAAAGGCTGAATCAGTGACAAAGGCAATCAGGTCCGGGCTGTCCAGACACAGGGGGTGGGCATGGGGGCCGTCGGCCCGGAAAACCTCGATCTTGGGCAGGGGCTGGCGCTTGAATCCTTCAGCCAGGATCAGGTCCATATCAGATAAATAATCCTGCATTTTTTCTATATCGGAGCGCAGGTCATCTTTGACCATGGCAATTTTATTATCTGTGACCACCAGGGTGGCGGATGCGCCGGCCTTTTTGTGTCGCCAGCTGTCTTTTCCTTTGTTGTCCAGGTTAAATCCGTCATGGGTGTGCTTGACCGATCCGATCCGATACCCTTTTCCGGTGAGTTCAGCAATCAGTTTTTCAAGAAAGGTGGTTTTTCCGGAATTGGATTTTCCGGCTATGGAGATGATCGAAGGGGCCATTAATGTTATTCTTTGCTCTATGGGTTAATTTTGCATAAAATAGTGCCCATGATCCGGAAAGTCAAGGCTGAGGTAATTGCATGCAGGGCCATCGCAAGTAACCCTATCTGGTTCAGCTGCTTGATACCCGCCCCTGGTGGTATCCTGTGCCCGGCCCGTTCAAAGGACACCACCAGGGGCTCCCCATAGCGTTCACGCTATTGCAAATATCCAGTAACAGACTTTTGTGCTTGCAATGGATAAAAGGGGATAGTATGTATATTTTTCATTTATTGACAGAAAAAAGATGTTTTGGTGCATAATATCAGGATTAAATTGATGGAAAATAAAAAAAATATCGCCCTTATCGGTATGCCGGCCGTGGGCAAAAGCACAGTGGGGGTGCTGCTGGCCAAAAAGATCGGGTTTGATTTCATGGATACCGATATTGTCATCCAGGCAAAAGAGCAGAAATCCCTTGCCCAGATCATTGCCTGTCACGGCATGGACAGGTTTCTGGAAATCGAAAAGCAGCATCTTATGGAAATTAAATGCAAAAGCCACGTGATTGCCACCGGCGGCAGTGTCATCTATAAGGATGAGGCCATGGACCACCTGGCAAAAACCTGTGTAAAGGTGTACCTGTCCGTTGAGCTGGATGTCCTCAAAACCCGGCTGTCTGATGTCATTACCCGGGGAGTGGCAATAGCACCGGGAAAAAGCATTGATGACCTGTATGCGGAAAGAACACCGCTGTATGCAGCCTGGGCGGATCTGACCATTCCCTGCAGCAGAATGGCACCTGAGCAGGTGGCATCAGCGGTGGTTCAGTCTCTGTCGAAGCTCATCGGATGATTACTGTTTTTACCTCTTTTTGGGCGATGGCTTTGAGCCCCTGCATTTCCAGGTCGGAAAAAAACCGGTCCGGTTGCTGAGCAAACTGCGGATCCAGCATGTGAACATTCCGGGAACACTTCTGGAGCACATATTTTTGTGCCCCTTTGATCTGCCGGCAGATCTTTTCCATGATCTCTTCTGTGATAAACGGCCTGACACAGGTGGTGCGAAATTCATATGCCGGGGCTTTTTCCATGATCAGATCCATGCTTTCCTGTATGGCATCCACCCTGTGAGAGGTTGTCAGGATGTCAGGATACAGGTTGGGAGCGGTTTTGATATCCATGGCAACATAATCCACCAGGGACCGTTCCAGCAGGTGTGCCAGCACTTGCGGCCGTGACCCGTTGGAATCCAGTTTCACGGCAAATCCCATATGCTTGATCTGAAAGATAAAATCCGAGAGATCCGGCTGAAGGCAGGGCTCGCCCCCGGTGATGACCACACCGTCCACCAGCCCTTTTCTGGATGCAAGAAAGATAAAAATATCTTGTACATTATACCTTCCGATACCGGTGACCGGACCGGAAGCCAGGTCTGGATTGTGGCAGTAGGGGCAAAAAAAATTGCACCCCGTGGTAAAGACAACACAGGCCACTGTCCCTGGAAAATCGATCAGGGAGTTTTTCTGAAATCCGCCGATGTGCATTTTCTTATGCCACTTTAAAGGTCTTGCGCATGGCAAACTCGGTTTGCTTGCCGTTGTTCCACTGGCCCACGGGCCGCAGGTACCCCACCACCCTGGAATAGATTTCCGTGTCTGCCTGGCAGGTGTCACACTGCACATGTTCTCCGGCAATATATCCGTGGGCCGGACAGATGGAAAAGGTGGGGGTCAGGGTGAAATAGGGCAGTTTGAATGTGTTGGATACCTTGTTCACCAGCTGTTTGACCACGTCAATGTCGCTGACCTCTTCTCCGAGAAACAGGTGCTGGACCGTGCCGCCGGTATATTTGGTCTGGAGGGGATCCTGGAGTTCCAGGGCCTCGAAAAGATCATCCGTGTAATTCACCGGCAGGTGGGTGGAGTTGGTATAAAACGGGTCACTGCCCTGCTGAAATGCGGCTTCATTGGCACAGATGATATCTGAAAATCTCTTTTTGTCCAGGTTGGCGAACCGGTAGGTGGTGCCTTCTGCCGGGGTGGCTTCCAGGTTGAAGATTTCATCGGTTTGGGCCTGGAGGGCTTCAATCTTTTGGCGTATATGGTCCATGACCCGCACGGCAAATGCCTGGCCCTCGGGTGTGGCAATGCCCTGGCCCATGAAATTGACGCACGCTTCATTCATGCCCAGAATGCCGATGGTGGAAAAATGGTTGCGCCAGAACACCCCGGTGCTTTCCTTGATTTTTCTCAAATAGAATTTGGAATAGGGATACAGGTCTCCATTGGTGAATTTTTCCAGAATCTTGCGCTTGATGCTCAAGGATTCTGCCGCAATCTGGATCAGGTTGTCCAGGCGCTTAAAAAAACCGGTTTCATCTTCGGCCAGATACCCGATCCTGGGCAGGTTCAAAGTGACCACGCCGATGGACCCGGTCAAAGGATTGGCACCAAACAGGCCCCCGCCCCGTTTGCGCAGTTCCCGGTTGTCCAGGCGCAGGCGGCAGCACATGGATCTGGCATCTTCCGGGGACATGTCGGAATTGACAAAATTGGAAAAATAGGGGATCCCGTATTTGCCGGTCATTTTCCAGACATTTTCCAGGTTGGGGTTGTTCCAGTCAAAGTCCCGGGTGATGTTGTAGGTGGGAATGGGAAAGGTAAACACCCGGCCCTTGGCATCCCCTTCCATCATGACTGCGGCAAAGGCGGCGTTGATCATGTCCATCTCTTCCTGAAAGGCGGCATAGGTGTCTTCTCTGTATTTTCCGCCGATGATGACAGGGGAATCCTTGAGGGAGGCAGGCACGTTCAGGTCCATGGTAATATTGGTGAACGGGGTCTGAAATCCCACCCTTGTGGGAATGTTGATATTAAAGACAAATTCCTGAAGGGCCTGTTTGACCTCTTTGTAGCTGAGGTGGTCCTCTCTGACAAACGGGGCCAGCAGGGTGTCGAAATTGGACATGGCCTGGGCCCCGGCTGCTTCCCCCTGGAGGGTATAAAAAAAGTTGACAATCTGGCCCAAAGCGCTTCTGAAATGCTTGGGCGGAGAGGATTCCACCTTGCCTGCCACGCCTTTGAACCCTTCCAGGAGCAGATCCTGCAGGTCCCATCCCACGCAGTAGACAGACAGCAGGCTCAGATCATGGATATGGATGTCCCCTGCGTAATGGGCTTCCCTGACCGCCGGGGGATAGATTTTGTTGAGCCAGTATTCTGCGGTGATGTCCGAGGATATGTAGTTGTTCAGGCCCTGGAGAGAATAGCTCATATTGCTGTTTTCCTTGACCTTCCAGTCCATCTGGGAGATATAGGACTCCATGAGGTCCACATTTTCCCGGATGGCGATCTTCCGGATCTGGTTGTGCTGTTCCCGGTAGATGATATAGGCTTTGGCAGTCTTATAAAACGGGGAATCCAGCAGTACCCGCTCCACAATATCCTGGATCTCCTCCACCTCCGGCACCGGTCCCAGCTGCAGGTCCCGGGCCAGGGTAAGCACCCTGAGGGTCAGTTTTCTGGCTTCCCTGCCGTTGAATTCACCGGTTGCCTGGCCTGCCTTTTCAATGGCACTGGTAATTTTGGAAGAGTCAAATGCCGATATCCGTCCGTCCCGTTTTTTTATTTGTTCAAACATTGGTCCCACCCCTTGAAATCAGATTGAAAAAAGCCTATCGTGCAAGTTGTTAACACCGCAGACCCCGGATGGGTTTGCGTAGCGTATATCTGACAAATTAGCCAATATATTGTTGTTTGTCAACATAAAAATACTATATATAGTGGTATTGCCACATTTAACAAAAAAGAAAGCATATTCCATGCATCTGGACCAGAACCCTTTTTTCAGAAAGGCCATCACCCCCTGGTATGATTCCAACCCTGCCTGCTGGATAGTGCTGGGATTCCTGTTTCTGGTGTTTGTCTTTGCCCTGACAGGGCTGGCTGTGGCAGCTGCAGACCCGGCGCTGGAAGAATATGCCTGGTTCCCTGGCCTGCTTGCTTTTCTGGCCTTTTTTTTAACGATAAAAATATTTTTTCGGATGCGGCGGCGGTTCAGAAGTGACTGATCAGGCGGGTTTTTCCGGCTGGATTAAAATTTCCAGCAGATGGTGCAGGATTTTGGCGGTGACCCCCCAGATCACCACATCTTCAAAAGGATACGTCAGATCCATGACATGGGGCTGTTGCCCGAGATATCCTTTTTCCCGGTGCAGTGCCAACAGATGGGCCACAGGAATCTGAAAAACCCGGCTGATTTCCGCAGGATCGAACCAGATGGTTTCCTGCTGGTTCCATATTCCGGCAAATGCCTGAATATCTTTGTTGTTAATGGTCTGGAAATGGCCGATGGAACCGATGACTTCCACGTTTTCCGGAAGGATGCACAGCTCTTCTTGTAATTCCCGCAAAGCGGTTTCCATAGGCCCGGCATCAATCTTGTCCACATGCCCGCCGGGAAAAGCCATCTGGTTGCGCCAGGGATACCCTGCCACATCGGCTTTCTGGATGAACAACAGGTCCGTGCTTTTTGCATGGCATAAAAACAGGGCAATGACAGCAGTGGATTCAAACCGCTCCGGATCAGGCGGTGGCGGGTGTACCGCCCGGTCTAAGGCAGACCGGATCTGGTATATGCATCCATTGGTATGGGCCAGCATTTTTTCCATGATCAGCAACAATACCAGGGAAAGCGTTTGCATGTCAAACCC
>JAWOEP010000168.1:0-5725 GCA_046482705.1 Desulfotignum sp. | reverse complement strand
ATAATGGAAATTTTCATGCAGGGCAGTGTATAAACCATTCCTGATAAATTTTCAAGGATGAATGGGAAATACCACCCCCCTGAATGGTAATGTGACAACCAATACACCGGATAAAAAAACCGCATGGCTCCTGAAAAACAATTTTATTCCATTGCAGGATCAGCAGAAAAAAACACATATACAGCCCGGCTTAAAATCAAACGGTCACTTTTCATCTGCCACCTGTCCCATGCCGCTTCCATTGATGCAGCCAAGGATTTCATTTCAAAAATTTCCAGAGAAAATAAAACCGCCACCCATAACTGCTGGGCCTATATTGTGGGGGATGCCGGCCAGGTTTGTCACAGTTCCGATGCAGGGGAACCGTCAGGCACGGCAGGCAGACCCATACACAATGTGCTGGCATCCCATAACATGACCCGGGTGGCAGCGGTTGTAACCCGGCACTACGGGGGCGTGAAGCTGGGTGTCCGGGGATTGATCCAGGCGTATTCAAATGTGGTGGCCGCGGCCCTGGATGGTGCTAAAAAAGTCAGACTGGTCAAGGGTTTCCAGGTACGGATCCAGATCCCCTATGAATGCAATGATGTTTTTTTAAACCAGATGAGCCGGGTAGATGCCAAAATTATTGATACCGGTTATGGAGAGCAGGTTATCCATGAAATACTGATAAAAACAGATCATGCACAGGCGTTTGAAAAATTGCTGTCTCAATATAAAAATCAAGGGCTGGTGGTATTGTGAGGAAACACCGAAAAAAAATATTGACACAGGAACAATTTTCAGTATTATTAAATTTTTATTAATTATACTAAAATAGTATCAGCTTATGAAAACAAAACTGGGTGCTTTATTACGGGCCATTCGCAATACCCGGCAGTTTACTATCAAGGATGTGGCAGCCAAGGCAGGCATCAGTTCCAGCCTTCTGTCCCAGATCGAGCGGAACCGGATTTCCCCTTCCCTGGACACCTTGCTGCAGCTGCTGGAAGTATACGGTGTATCACCTGACAAATTTTTCAAGGACTACGAAACCCACTCCCGGGTGGAGATCATCCGGAAGAATGAACGCCAAATTTACAAACGCAAGGGATTTTCCTATGAAAAACTCTGCGGTGAAAGCCAGGCCAAAGGAAACCATTCCTTTAATGCCTTTTTTCTGGAACTGGCACCGGGCCAGGAACGGGGAGATGCGGAAGACGGACACCTGGGAAGGGAACTGGGTATCATTATATCAGGCTCAGCCCAGCTGATATACGGGGAAGAACAGCACCAGCTTCAAACCGGAGATGCGGTGTCATTTTTTTCCCAGATTCCCCATCTGATACGCAATACATCCGATACCCTGCTCCAGGCCTACTGGGTGGTAACACCGGCAGAAGGTGAAGATTATTTCGGTGCAAAAACAGCCTGAATCAGGAGAACCCCATGGGAAAAACAATTGCCCAAAAAATTTTTGACAGCCATCTTGTGGACCAGCCCTTTGGCGAAGTGAATGTACTGCGCCTGGACCGGGTGTTCTGCCACGAGATCACCACCCCCACCGCCATCCAGGACCTGGTGGACCGGGGCAAGGACCGGGTGTTTGACCCGGACAAAATCAAGGCGGTCATCGACCATGTGACCCCGGCCAAGGATGCCAAGACAGCGCGGCAGGGAAAAATTCTCCGGGACTGGGCCCGGCGTCACAGGATCACGGATTTTTTTGATATCGGCCGCAATGGCGTCTGCCATGCCATTTTCCCGGAAAAAGGCTTTGTCCATCCCGGGTTTGTCATCATCATGGGCGATTCCCATACCTGCACCCACGGGGCGTTCGGTGCCTTTGCCGCAGGGGTGGGCACCACTGACCTGGAAGTGGGTATTTTAAAAGGGGTATGCGCCTTTAAAAAACCGGATACCTTGAAAATCGAGATCATTGGCACCCTGCGACCCGGGGTGTTTGCCAAGGATGTGATCCTGGAGGTGATCCGGCAGATTACTGTCAACGGCGCCACCAACCAGGTCATTGAATTCTGCGGCCCGGTGGTGGATGCCATGTCCATGGAAGCCCGCATGACCCTGTCCAATATGGCGGTGGAAGGCGGTGCCACATCCGGCATCTGCCGGCCGGATGAGGTGACCGTGGATTACCTGTGGCCCTTTATCAAGGATGAATACCCGGACAAAAAGACGGCCCTCGATGATTTCTCCCGATTTCAGCCGGATGCGGATGCCGTTTATGCAGCCTGCAAAACCATTGATGTCACTGATCTGTCCCCCCTGACCACCTTCGGGTACAAGCCGGACAATGTAAAAACGGTGTCAGACATGGCCGGCACCCCTGTGGACCAGGTGTATATCGGTTCCTGCACCAATGGCCGCATCGAAGACCTGCGCACGGCAGCCAGGGTGGTGACGGGCAGAAAAATTGCCGACTCCGTCCGGGCCATTGTGTCGCCTGCCACCCCGGATGTGTTTTCCCGGGCTTTGGAAGAAGGATTGATAAAAATCTTCATGGATGCGGGATTCTGTGTAACCAACCCCACCTGCGGGGCCTGCCTGGGCATGAGCAACGGGGTCCTGGCCTCCGGAGAAGTGGCAGCCGCCACCACCAACCGCAATTTTAACGGCCGCATGGGCAAAGGCGGCATGGTGCATCTCATGAGTCCTGCCACGGCAGCTGCCACAGCCCTGACAGGTTTCATCACCAATTCAGATCTTTTTGAAAAATAGGAGGCTGCCATGAGGTCATTCAACGGAACCGCCCTGTGTCTGGACCGGTCCGATATCAACACCGATGAAATTATTCCGGCACGGTATCTGACGGAAATCGAAAAATCCGCCATGAAACCCCATCTGATGGAGGACCTGGAACTGGAAGGCTTTGATGCCAAAAAGGACCTGAAAGGCATCGGCGTGCTGGTGGCCCGGCAGAATTTCGGATGCGGATCTTCCCGGGAACATGCCCCCTGGGCACTGGAGGTCAACGGCATCCATGTGGTTATTGCCCAAAGTTTTGCCAGAATTTTTTACCAGAACATGTTCAACTGCGGGATGCTGGCCATCACCCTGGACCGGGAAGAGATCGACCGCCTGTTCACGGATGGCCGGCAGTCAGCCCTTCACCTGTCAGTGGATGTGGACACATCCGACATCCTGGTGACCACCAGCCGGGAAACCCGGGCAGTGCCGTTCACCCTTTCTGAATTTGACAAAGCACTGGTAAAGGCCGGCGGATGGGTGGAATACGCAGACAAAAATTATTAATTATTAATCCGGTTGACCGCATCACAAGGGATTACTATAATGATTGATATATTATTCACCTTGGCAAGCCCAATAAACCCTTCAAAGGGAGCATGCCATGAACGTATTGATCATTTCAGCAAATTCCCTGCCCATGTCCCCTGTGGGGGCGGCATATATAGCAGGATCAGCACTGGAGGCCGGCCACCGGGTGGCTGTCTTCGACTGCCTGCCGGACCAGGGAGATGAAGACAGATTTATCGCCTGCCTGGAACAGTTTAAACCGGATGTGCTAGGCCTGTCCATTCCCCTGGTCACCTGTGACATACCGGAGAATCCCCTTAAAAACAGATTTGTTTTCACCGATATCCGTTCCATGCTCAACCGCCTGGTGACCATTGCCAGGCAGCAGACCGACGCACTGCTGGTGGCCGGAGGCGGCGGATTCAATTATTTTCCGGCAGACTGGCTCACCTGCCTGGATATTGACTTTGGCCTTGTGGGAGAATGTGAATCCAGCTTTCCTTTGTTTCTGGATGCCTGTTCCCATGAAAAGGCCTTGCAGCGGGTACCGGGTATTGTTATCCGCAGCGGTGAAACTTTTCATACCCGGCCCTGGCAGGAGATAAAAAACCTGGATACCATGCCCCTTCCGGCATATCACCTGTTTGATACCACATTCTACAACCGCATGGGTATTCCTTGGGGCATGGTCACCAAACGGGGATGTTCCTTTGGGTGCACCTATTGCTCCAGCAGCTTTCCCAATGGCCGTGATTACCGCACCAAATCTTTTGGCCGGATTCTGGCGGAAATTCGCCATATTATGTCCTGCACCGGCGCAGTTGATATCAATTTCTGCGACACCAGTTTCAACAGTCCCATCCCTTATGCCAAAGCCCTGTGCCAGGCCCTGACAGATGCAGACACAAAACTGCAATGGCGGTCCGGGACTTTCAAGCCCCTGGGGATTTCCCCCGAGTTCTGCAGCCTGCTCACCACATCCGGGTGCACGTTTGCAGGCCTTTCCATTGAAACGGCCTCAGCCCGGCTTCTGGCCAATATGAACCGGGGATACAGAAAAGACGATATCAGGTCTGCTTTGCACAACCTGGCAGAATCCGGCATTGATCATGGTATTTCACTGGTTCTGGGCGGACCCGGAGAAACCATGGCATCCATCAGAGAAACCTTTGACCTGGTGGATGCCTACCCGGGCATCACAGCGGTGTGGATCAATATCGGGGTATTCGGGCTGAAACGCCATCTGCAGCAGTTGATACCTGATTCCGGAAAACCCCGCCTGTTCCAGGATGCCTTTTATATCTCTCCTGAACTGGACCCGGATGAACTGGAAGATTTCATTGAAACCCTGGGGGACCACAAAAATTTTCTGGTGCAGATCAACAAGCCCTGGGCCGAATATAAGCAATAATGCAAGCCCCCTCCTGATTTTCAGGGCTTAACTGCGGCCCCCGCTCCAGTGAAGTCGGGTTTTGAGGACTTTGAAGTAGGACTGTTCTTCAAAAGAGATCAACTGCACGGCATTGGGACTTTTGGTGATAAAAATTCTGTCATTGGGATCCATCTCAAAGCCCTCCTGGCCGTCCAGAGTGAGGATGATGTCTTCCGGGCTGTCTTCCAGCCGGATTTCAATGGCAGTGGTATCCGGGATGAGCAAGGGCCGGTTGGTAAGGGTAAACGGGCAGATGGGGGTCAGGATGATGGAAGGCACTGCCGGATGCACCACAGGACCGCCTGCTGCCAGGGAATAGGCGGTAGAACCGGTGGGCGTGGCCACAATAAGCCCGTCCGCCCGGAAAGTGGTCAGATAGATATTGTCCAGGTACACGGCACAGGAAGCCAGCCTGGACAATGCTGATTTGTTGATCACCGCGTCGTTGAGCACGTCCACATCTGCCAGAACAGTATTTTCCCGCATCAGCCGGACATTCAGCCGGGCCCGCTTGTGAATGATATATGCACCCTTGAACACTTTTTCCAACGCTGCGTACAGATGCTCTTCCAGGGTGATGGCCAGAAATCCCACTTCGCCGAATTTGGTTCCCAGCAAAGGAATTTCCCGGTCTCCAATGAGCCTGGCCGCACTTAAAAAGGTGCCGTCCCCCCCCAGTACCAGAATACAGATGAGGTCATCGGGCAAAAAAGCGTCAACGTTTTCTCTGCTGTCAATGATGACCGCTTTGTCCCCGTATGTCTTGACAAGTTCTTCGGCCTTTTTCCGGGCATCTTCCTGGTGTTTGACAAAAATGCCGATACGTGTTTTTTCCATGGTGTGTGCCACATTTTTCCTAGTGTGCCGCTGCCCAGTTGGCACCGGATCCAAAATTTACCTTTAAAGGTACTTTCAGAGAATATACCCCTTCCATGACCTCTCTGGCCAGATCCATGAGGTCGGATTTTTCTGCAAACGGGGTTTCAAATATGATTTCATCATGCACGGACAGAATCATCCGGGAGGCCATGCTGTTTTTTT
>JAWOEP010000463.1:0-9807 GCA_046482705.1 Desulfotignum sp. | reverse complement strand
TGAGGCTGTCGAAAAAGGGGCGTTCTTTGTGCACAGCATAAAATCCTTGGGCCTGGGTTTTGGTCAGCTGGAGCATTTTCATGGCAGCGATTTTGATGCCTGCTGTTTCAAATCGCTTGATGACATCACCGATGACGTTTTTGGCAACCCCGTCGGGTTTGATAATGGACAATGTTCTTTCCACGTGCGGTTTTCCTTTCTGTAAATTTTAAAGTATATGGTGAAACAGGGCCGGTGGCTGCGTATGCAGTACAAGACCCCCTAAATATTATGATACTGCCTGAACAGGGTTGCAAAAATACCACATACCTGTATTATAAGTCAACATGATGGCGCATTCAGATATTGTGAAAATCGGTGTAACAGGATCTGCAGGGTCTGGAAAAAGCCTTGTTTTAAAGGCATTTTCATCCCTGGGCCTGGTGATCCTGGACTGTGACCAGATTGCAAGACAGGTGGTGGCCCCCGGACAAAAAGGGTATGAGGGTGTGAAGAAACTTTTCGGCCCACAGGTGGTAACACCTGATAAAACCCTGGACCGGGCCGGAATGCGGCGCATGATGATGGACAGGCCCGATCTGCGCCGGCAGCTTGAAGCCCTGCTGCACCCGCTTATTTTTGCATCATTGTTCCGGCAGATGGCAGCAGCGGATTATGGCCCGGAAAAGGCCTGTGCTGTAGAAGTGCCCCTGCTGTTTGAAACAGGCATGGAAAAAAAATTTGATGTTGTGGTTGTTGTGGCGGCCCCTGAAGATGCACTTGCCCGAAGAATAGCTGAAAGGGACAAGGTGGGTTTTGCAGAGGCAAAAAAAATTTTGTCTTTACAGATGGACCAGAAACAAAAGATGGCGCAAGCAGATTATGTGATTCAAAATCAGGGAAGACCGGGTGAAGTCTTTGAATCTGTTGCCGATCTGTATGCTGAAATCAAAAAAGAGTTCTTGACAACAAAAAATTAATGCACTATTAGTCAGAACGTTATCCAGAAAATACCAGCCATCTGTCTGCATTTTTGTAAGTGTTTGAAATTTCCAGACTATCGAACGGTATCCCTTATAAACACAATTGATCCTTGCCAGTGATCCGTGAAAACCGATTAAAAAAAATATCGAAACAAAAACCATGCCGGCATTCAGAAAAAATATTAACATGTGGGAGCACGAATGAATCTTGTAGACCTTAACAAAATGAAAATCAGTGAGCTGACCAAGCTTGCAAAAGAAAACAATATCAAAGGGATCGGCGGATTAAAAAAACAGGAATTGATTTTTGCACTGCTCCAGGCCAACATAGAAAAAAGCGGCCAGGTATATGGTGAAGGCACCCTGGAAATTCTGCCGGATGGATTTGGTTTTCTGCGGGCTCCGGGATACAATTATCTGCCCGGTCCGGATGATATTTATGTTTCACCTTCCCAGATCCGGCGGTTTAATCTGAGAACCGGGGATACCATCTCCGGCCAGGTGAGGCAGCCCAAGGACTCAGAAAGGTATTTTGCTTTGCTCAAAGTGGAGGCGGTCAATTTCCAGAGCCCTGAACTGGCGGCTGAAACCATTTTGTTCGATAACCTGCTGCCCCTGTATCCGGAGCGGAAAATGCATCTGGAGGCGGAATCAGACAACTATTCCATGCGGGTGATTGATCTGATGTGCCCTGTGGGTTTCGGCCAGCGGGGGTTGATTGTTTCTCCGCCCAAGGCAGGCAAGACCATGCTGCTGCAGAATATTGCCAATTCCATGATCGCCTCCCACAAAAGCATTGTTCCCATGATTCTTCTTATTGATGAACGCCCTGAAGAGGTCACGGACATGACCCGGTCCGTGGATGCGGAAGTGATCAGTTCCACCTTTGACGAGCCTGCAGAGCGCCATGTGCAGGTGGCGGAAATGGTGATTGAAAAAGCCAAGCGCATCGTGGAACAGGGCCACGACGTTGTGATTCTCCTGGATTCCATCACCCGCCTGGCCCGGGCCTACAATGCGGTGATGCCCCCCTCCGGAAAAATTCTGTCCGGTGGTGTGGATTCCAATGCCCTGGACCGGCCCAAACGGTTTTTCGGGGCCGCCCGGAACATTGAAGACGGCGGCAGCCTTACCATCATTGCCACAGCCCTGGTGGACACGGGCAGCAGAATGGATGAGGTGATTTTTGAAGAATTCAAGGGCACCGGCAACATGGAGCTGGTTCTGGACAGAAAGCTGGCTGACAAGCGGGTGTTTCCGGCCATTGACATTAACAAGTCCGGCACCAGAAAAGAGGAACTGCTGCTGGATCCCATGACCTTGAACCGGGTCTGGATCCTGCGAAAATTGCTGTCCAGTTTAAATTCTGTGGACAGTATGCAGTTTTTACTTGAAAAAATGCAGGGAACAAAGGATAATAAAGAGTTTCTGGAATTAATGAATTCTTGAGCATAATTTTTATGAATCAGCTGTCTTGCCAAAAAGACTGATCCAAGGAGTGATAGGTAAAATGAAAAAAGAAATACACCCCAACTATGTTAGAACCACAGCTTCCTGTGCCTGCGGTGCCACTTTTGAGGTGGGCTCCACCAAAGAAAATATCAAGGTGGAAATCTGTTCCAGCTGCCATCCTTTCTTCACCGGAAAACAGAAACTGGTGGATTCAGCCGGCCGCATCGACCGGTTCAAAAGAAAATATGCCGGGTTTGATGCAACCAAACTTGTATAACTTTATATCCAGTGGAATTTTACAAAGGGGGCTTGCCTTGGGGCACCCCTTTTGGATTTTTTGCGCATGATTGAAAAATTAAAAGGCATTGAGGAACGGTATATAAAACTGGAACATCTCCTGAGCGACCCTGAGGTGATAAAGGACCAGCATAAATACCAGAAATATGTTAAGGAACACGGCGAACTCAACCGGATCGTTCCGGTCTTCAGGACCTATGAAGGGGTTATGGCGGAACTTTCAGAGGCCAGGGAACTGCTCAAGGATACAGACCCTGATATCCGGTCCATGGCCAGAGAAGAGATTGCCTCGCTGGAAAAGCAGATGGAAACCCTGACATCCAGACTAAATACCTTGCTCATGCCCAAAGATCCCAGGGATGAAAAAAATGTGATTCTGGAGATCCGGGCCGGTACCGGCGGAGAAGAAGCCGGTATTTTTGCCGGAGACCTTTTCAGAATGTATTCCCGGTATGCAGAGACCAGAAACTGGAAAATTGATATTATCGAGAAAAACGATTCCAGTGCCGGCGGGTTCAAAGAAGTCGTGTGTCTGGTGCGGGGCAGGGGGGCCTTCGGTGCCTTTAAGTTTGAAAGCGGCACCCACCGGGTGCAGCGGGTCCCTGAAACCGAAACCCAGGGCCGGATCCACACCTCTGCGGTGACCGTTGCCGTGCTGCCCGAGGCCGAAGATGTGGATATCGAAATCAATCCGGCAGATATTAAAGTGGATGTTTTCCGGGCATCAGGTCCGGGGGGGCAGTCCGTCAACACAACCGATTCCGCGGTCAGGGTCACCCACGTACCCACAGGGGTGGTGGCCACCTGCCAGGATGAAAAATCCCAGCATAAAAACAAAGCCAAGGCCATGAATGTGCTGAAATCCCGCATCCTGGATGCCAGGATGCAGGAAGAAGAAGCAAAGCGGGCAGCCGACCGCAAAGGCCAGGTGGGAACCGGGGACAGAAGCGGGCGCATCCGCACCTATAATTTCCCCCAGGGCAGGATGACCGACCACCGCATCGGACTGACCCTGTATAAACTGGACAGCATCATGGAGGGGGATATCCAGACCATTATCGATGAATTGAAAACCCACCACCAGGCCCGGGCATTGCAGGAAAGCCCCACCCTTGCGTAATGGAATGGACCGTATTCAAGCTGGTTGCCTGGACAGAAACCTATTTTAAAAAACACGGGATTGACAGCCCCCGCCTGACCGCTGAAATTCTGCTGGGATTCTGCCTGGGAATCCGGCGCCTGGATCTGTATCTGCAGCACGATCGGCCCCTGGAGAAAGGGGAATTGACACGGTTCAAGGCCTTGATTCACCGGCGCTTAAACCATGAACCAGTGGCCTATATCACCGGCGAAAAAGGATTTTTTGAATCCCGGTTCCAGGTGAAACCCGGTGTGCTCATTCCCAGACCGGATACGGAAACCCTGGTGACAACCACCCTAGATCTGCTGGCCCGGGAACCTGAAAATGAAAAAACCATCCTGGAGCTGGGCGCAGGCTCCGGCGCCATTGTTGTGTCTTTGGCAAAAGCCGCCCCCCGAAACCGGTTTTTTGCCGGCGATATTTCAGAAGCAGCCCTGGACGCGGCCCGGATAAATGCCGGTCAGGCAGGCACCACAACTATTTGTTTTTTCAAAGGGTCCTGGTTTTCTCCTCTGGCCCCGGGTCCTGTTTTTGATATCATTGTATCCAACCCGCCTTATATCCCCACCAGCGATATCCCCGGTCTTGCACCGGAGATAAAGGACCATGAACCGGTGTGTGCACTTGACGGCGGGCAGGACGGACTGGATTGTATCCGGAAGATTCTGGCATCTGCCTGTGATTATCTTGTGCCGGGGGGACATGTGCTTCTGGAAACAGGGTTCGACCAAAAACATAAAGTTACGGCTTTTGCAAAAACCTGCCAAGGATATGACACCATAGCATTTGTTAAAGACCTGGCCGGCCATGACCGGGTGGCGCACCTTAAAAAAAAAATTGATTAATTGCCTGGTTTTTGCTAAACTTGATAGGATTTGTGAAGATTATTAAAACACACACCCATGGACCCGGGGTCCGGTGCTTGTAACAAAGTTGATTTCCGGGAATGAAATGGGTGAAGGACAAAAAACCATTAGAACAATTTGGAGAACAAATGGCTTACATTACGATCAGAGAACTTTTGGAAGCAGGTGTGCATTTCGGACACCAGACAAAACGCTGGAACCCCAAAATGAAAAAATATATTTTCGGGGCCAGAAACGGCATTTACATCATTGACCTGCAGCAGACGGTCAAACTGTTCAAACAGGCCCATGATTTTATCAAGGGTGTTGCCGCCGAAGGCAAGGATGTCCTGTTTGTGGGTACCAAAAAACAGGCATCAGAAGCGATTTATGAAGAAGCCAACAGAGCGGAGATGTTTTATGTTGAAAACCGCTGGCTGGGGGGGATGCTGACCAATTTTCAGACCATTAAAAACAATATCACCCGGTTTCACTTTCTCAATTCCATTGAAAATGACGGCACCCTTGAAAATTATCCCAAAAAAGAACAGTCCAAAATGCTCAAGGAAAAAGAAAAACTCGAATTTGCCATCGGCGGTATCAGCAACATGAAAAGGCTGCCTTCCGCCATTTTCATCATTGATCCCAAAAACGAAGCCATTGCGGTAAAAGAAGGCAAGCGTCTGGGCATTCCCATTGTAGCGGTGGTGGACACCAACTGCGACCCGGATGATATTGATTATGTGATCCCTGGAAATGATGACGCCATCAGATCCATCCGTCTGTTTGCGTCCCGCATTGCAGATGCCTGCATTGAAGGCCGCCAGATCTATGAAGAAAAGATGCAGGCCCGGGAAGACGGCGACACAAAAGAAGATACAGATACAGGTGAGAAGAAAGTTGCCATTGAAGTCGTGTCAGACGGCAGTGACGGGCCGGTTGTGGAAAAGATCAAACGAAAAGTCACCCCGGCCGAATCAGTTGAAGAAAAAGTCACCCCGGCTGCACCAGTTGAAGAAACAATTGAAACTGAATAACATAAATTTAGGAGCAAATATAAAATGGCTGATATTTCCGCAGCAATGGTAAAGGAACTCAGAGATGCGACGGGTTCGGGTATAATGGATTGTAAACGGGTGCTTGCCGAAGCAGACGGCAACATGGAAAAAGCCATCGAGCTTTTACGTAAAAAAGGCCTGGCCAGGGCTGCCAAACGGGCCGGCCGTTCCACTTCAGAAGGGGTTGTCTATTCCTACATCCATACCGGCGCCAAACTCGGGGTGCTGGTTGAAATCAATTGTGAATCAGATTTTGTGGCCAAAACAGAGGATTTTCTCACCTTTGCAAAGAACATTGCCATGCATATTGCTGCTGCAAATCCTGCCGGTCTGACCCCTGATGATGTGGACAAAACTTTGGTGGAAAAAGAGCGCGAAATTTTCCGCGCCCAGATGCTGGAAGAAGGCAAACCTGAAAACATCATCGACAAAATTGTGGACGGCAAGGTGGAAAAATTCTACAAAGAGGTCTGCCTCATGAGCCAGCAGTATGTGAAAGATCCCCAGAAAACCATAGAAGATGTTGTAAAAGAAACCATCGGCAAGATTGGTGAAAATATCCAGATCAAGAGATTTGCACGCTTCCAGATAGGAGAATAATATCTTGGACAACCTGCCCGAGTTTAAACGGATTCTGATCAAACTGAGCGGGGAAGCCCTGATGGGAAATCAGGGCTTTGGCATCACCCCGGAGATGATTCATTATGTGGCGGAAGAAATTGCCAAGGTGGCCCGCCTGGATGTTGAAATCAGCGTTGTGGTGGGGGGCGGAAACATCTTCAGGGGCGTTGCCGGCAGTTCCGCGGGCATGGACAGAAGTTCTGCCGACAACATGGGCATGCTGGCCACGGTGATCAACTCTCTGGCCCTGTGTGATGCCCTTGAAAAACACGATATTCCCACCCGGGTGCAGTCTGCCATACGCATGGACCAGATTGCCGAACCCTTTATCCGGAGAAAAGCCATCCGCCACCTTGAAAAAGGCCGGGTGGTGATTTTTGCCGCTGGCACGGGAAATCCGTATTTTACAACAGATACGGCAGCTGTGCTCCGGGCCCATGAAATCCGGGCCCAGATTCTGTTCAAGGCAACCCAGGTGGACGGGGTCTACGACAAAGACCCGGTGGTGCATGAAGGTGCAGTGATGTTTGATGAATTGTCCTATATGCGGGTGATTGAAAAACAGCTTC
Organism: Desulfotignum sp.; assembly: GCA_046482705.1. Classification (GTDB taxonomy): domain Bacteria; phylum Desulfobacterota; class Desulfobacteria; order Desulfobacterales; family Desulfobacteraceae; genus Desulfotignum. Next base: position 2,862 of record JAWOEP010000463.1, on the reverse strand, counting down.
ATGTCATGGATATGACAGCCATCTCCCTTGCCATGGAGCATGACCTGCCCCTCCAGGTGTTTGATCTCCATAAGAAGGACAATATCCGCAGGGCGGTTATGGGAGAAGATATCGGTACCCGGATATACAACAAATAGCCAGAGACCAGGAAAATTAGGCTGGATGCCGGCACCAGAATCCCGGCATTCCGGCCTGAGAAAATTGGTGAAAAAATTGGTGAAATTTGGGGTCTGACCCCAAATGTCATGACCCCAAATGTCAAGGATGGGCTGCGATGATTGATGAAGTGATAGAAGAAACCAGAGACAGGATGGGAAAAACCGAAAAGGTGTTTGTCAAGGAAATGACAAAAGTCCGCACCGGAAGGGCTTCCCAGACAATGCTGGACAATGTGAAAGTGGATTACTACGGTACCCAGACCCCTTTGCCCCAGATGTCCACCATATCCATACCTGAAAGCCGGTTGATTACGGTGAAACCCTGGGATATCAGTGTGATCAATGCCGTTGAAAAAGCCATTCACAAGGCCAATCTCGGCTTGACCCCCTCCAATGACGGCAAACTGATCCGGATTTCCATCCCGCCTTTGACCGAGGAACGCAGAAAAGAAATTGCAAAAAATGTGTCCAAAATCTGTGAAGAGCATAAAGTGGCCATACGCAATATCCGCAGAGATTCCAATGAAATGCTCAAGGACCTCCAGAAGGATGGTGATATCTCTGAAGATGACAGCTTCAAGGGGCAGAAAATGGTCCAGGAACTGACCGACGAATACATCCAGCGCCTGGATGATATTTTTGCCCGAAAAGAAAAGGAAATCCTTGAAGTCTGATGCCCCTGGAACATCCGGTCTGGATCTTTCCAGACTGCCGGTCCACGTGGCCATTATCATGGACGGTAACGGCAGATGGGCCAAAAAACGGCTCATGAACCGGGTTTTCGGTCATGAAAAAGGGTCCCGGACTGTCAGAACCATTGTAACTGCCAGCAGAGAACTGGGCATCCAGTATCTGACCCTGTATGCGTTTTCCACTGAAAACTGGGCCAGGCCGAAGTCCGAAGTTTCTGCGCTTATGCAGCTGCTGAAAAAATTTCTGGTGTCGGAACAGCAGGATCTGATGGAAAAAGGCATCTGTCTGCAGGTGCTGGGCCAGATGGAAAAACTGCCTGAAGAGGTCAGAAAAAAGGCCCTGGAAACCATAGAGGTAACCAGAAACAACCGGGAAATGACCCTTAACCTGGCCTTGAGTTACGGCAGCCGCCAGGAAATCACCCATGCTGTGCAGGCGGTTGCACAAAAAGTTGCAGCAGGAGAACTTCCATCAGAAGATATCTGTGAAAAAACCGTGGCTGATCATCTGTATACCAGCGGTATGCCGGATCCGGATCTTGTCATCAGGACGTCAGGGGAATTTCGGCTGTCCAATTTTTTGCTCTGGCAGTCTGCCTATGCGGAAATCTTTATCACCCATACCCTGTGGCCGGATTTTACCAGGGATGAATTTATTGATATTTTAACCAATTACCAGAAAAGGGACCGACGGTTCGGTAGAGTGGAATGCAGCATGCCCAGCGATGGATCACCACAATAATCCTGGCGCCGCTGATCTTATGGATTCTGATCAAAGGCACCCCCGTACTTCTGGCTGTCCTGGTTTTCACAGTGGCTGCCTGTGCCATCCGGGAATACCTGCGCATTATTTTCAGCCGGGAAGACGGCCCTGTGTCCCCGGCAATAAAAACCATTTCCTATATTACCTGTTTTTTTCTGGTGGCAGGGGCAGGAACCGGTTCCTGGCAGTTCATGTTTCTGGTTCTGGCCCTGAACTTTATTCTTTTGTCCGTGTTTGTTCTGTTCCGGTTCGCTTCCCACACCCATGTGTTTGATATCATAGCCAGACAGGTTCTGGGCATTGTCTACATTCCCCTTTCTCTGTCTTTTCTGCTCTTTTTGAGAGATGCACAGGACGGGGTCTTCTGGGTTCTGTGGCTCCTGGTTGTGTGCTTTATCAATGATACCGGCGCGTTTTATACCGGTTCCTACCTGGGAAAACACAAGCTCTCCCCCCATATCAGCCCCAATAAGACCATTGAAGGGTCCCTGGGCGGTATTGCTGCAGCCATGACCGCAGGGGTGGCGGGTATTGTGATATTTTTCGGCCGGGTGGATCTGGCCCTGGTAATGCTGCCCTGTTCCTTTCTCATTGCTGTTGCCGGTCAGATCGGGGACCTGTTCGAGTCTGCCTTGAAGCGGGCATCGGGCATCAAGGATTCCGGGCGTATCCTGCCGGGACACGGGGGCATGCTGGACCGGATTGACGGGCTTTTGCTGGCCATTCCCGTTTTGTACGGATACCTTATGGTGGCGGCATGAAGCATCTTTCCATCCTGGGGGCCACAGGGTCCATCGGCACATCAGCACTTGATATTGTCAGAATGCACCCGGACCGGTTTAAGGTAAAAGCCCTGACCGCTGCCAACAACCTGCCCCTGCTCTGCCGCCAGATTGCAGAATTTACCCCGGATATGGTGGCGGTGCTGGATGCTGCCAAAGCCAGAGAACTGGCCGGCATGCTCACAGGCCCCTGCCGGCCGGATATTGTGTTCGGAGACCCGGGATATGTCCAGGCTGCTGCCTGGGATACCACAGACATTGTCCTCCTGGCCATGGTGGGATCAGCCGGACTGAAACCGGCCCTGGCCGCCATTGATGCACAAAAAGACATAGCCCTGGCCATAGACATAACCGATTCGTCAGGAGAAGATTCCATTTGGTCCGCTACGTGAGCGTCACCAACGTCGGTAAATCAAGAAGAAACTCAACAAGAAGAAACAACAGACGAAAAAGATTCTGAGTCTGTA
>JAWOEP010000413.1:0-4652 GCA_046482705.1 Desulfotignum sp. | reverse complement strand
GCCCGGTCCGGGGTGGAGGTTTCCATGAGCATGCGAACCTCATTGTGTTTCTGCATCAAAGATGTCCGCAGCGCATAGGTGTCGTCAATGAATGTCTGGCGCAGGGCTGCCAGTTCATCCTGCTGGGCCTTGGACAGATCGTTGTAGGCGTTGCGGTCAATGCCGGGACAGTTTGTGCCTGCACCGTAACCGCCCATGCCTTTTCCCGGTCCCCAGGAAAAAGCCTGGGTGGCCATAAATGTGATGCCGATGAGTGCGGTGATGAGAATAATTGTCTTTTTCATGATGGTTTCTCCTTTGCTGTACATTTTGGGTTGTGTCAGATATTTCACATCCTTTGTGCTGATATCTGTGTTGTCTGGTAATGTAATAGAGCAAAGGGCGTGCCATGGAATGGATAAAATCATATCTTATTGAAATTATTGTAATAATTTTTATTTGCATGGGGTATCGGTTTCAGGTAACCTGCATGGGCGTTTGTATCTTTTCTACCCGGTTCCGGTATCCACATGGGTATTTTATACACACTGGGCCACTGGTGATGCAGTTGAGTATTATTGATTTTTTAAAACCACGAAGCTAACAGCTAACAGCTAACAGCTAACAGCTAACAGCTAATAGCTAATAGCTGTTAGCTTAAAACGTAACACTTAAAACGTAACACGTATTGCATCCGGTATGGTCTTTGCTATACAATTTAAATTATGAAAAATTTTTTACCCGGATCATTTTCCACCCTGGTCTCCCCGCTCATGCTGGCGGGGGTGCTTCTGGTGCTGACCCCTATTTTTGCGGTGATGACCCTGGACCGGATGGAAAAGCTCAAATCCCACATAACAGACCAGCAGCTGGCCAAAGGCATCTCCCTGATACGGACCTTTGAGGCCGGCACCCGCACCGGTATGATGACCATGCACTGGGGTATCCGGCGGATACAGGACCTGCTCCAGGAAACATCGCTGCAGCCGGATGTGGTATATATCATGATTGTTTCAGACAATGGCACCATTCTGGCCCACAGCGATCCTGCACAGGTGGGGGAGCTTTGGACAGATCTCCCGGATATTGGTATCCGGAATGAAGCGGCCCAGCCGGTATCCCACCGGTCCCGAATGGCGGACGGGGAAAAGGTGTTTGAGGTATATAAATTGTTTACCCCCATGGAAAGCAGGTTCCAGGGACGTCATATGCACATGCGCGGCATGCGCATGATGATGAACCGGCCGGAATCAGGACCGCTGCCAGATACGGAAAATGGTGCAGGGATAAATTTTGCCGCAGAAGAAAATGCCGTGATCCTGGTGGGACTGTCCATGGAACAGGCTGACCATGCCCGGGAAAGGCTGCTGCGGCATGCTGTCAGCCAGGGGGTTATCTTTTTTGCCATGGGGTGTGCCGGGATTTTTTCTCTCATGGTATTTCAGGCGTTTCGTACCACAAAAGCCCGGCTGGTAAGTGTCAAGGCACTTTCAGAAAAATTGAAAAAAGAGTTGGAAACCACCCGGCACCTGGCTGCCATCGGCAAGCTGGCAGCAGGGGTGGCCCATGAAATCAGAAATCCGTTAAGTTCCATCAAGGGATTTGCCACCTATTTTGAAAAGCGGTATAAAGACAATCCAGATGACCAGGAAACCGCCAGGATCATGGTCCAGGAGGTGGCACGCATCAACCGGTCCATCACCCAGCTGCTGGAATTTGCCAAGCCCATGGGTGTGGAAAAAAGACAGGTGGATATCCGGGAGATGATCGCCCATTCTTTGAAACTGGTGGCCCATGACCTGGAAAAAAAATCCATTACCGCACAGGTGGATATCCGGTCGGCCCGGTCCCGGTTTTATACGGACCCGGACCGCATGAACCAGATTCTGCTCAACCTGTATATGAACAGCCTGGCGGCCATGGACCCGGGCGGCACCCTGCAGGTGACTGTTTTGGATATGCTGCCGAACCGGGACCTTGAGATCCGTGTAACAGATGACGGCTGCGGCATGGATGACACCCTGCTGGCGGATATTTTTGATCCCTATTTTACCACCCGGCCTGACGGCACCGGGCTTGGCCTTTCCATCGTGCACCGGCTGGTGGAAAAACTTGAAGGAGAAATCCGGGTACACAGTACCAGAGGTGAAGGGACCACCTTTTTTATAAGGCTTTTTAATCCCCAAAAGGATACTGCCCATGAAACATGATATACTCGTGGTTGATGATGACCCGGCCCATGCACGGATGCTCAAAACCCTGATATCCGACTGGGGATATGCGGTGCACCTGGCGGATGACGGGGATACAGGTGTGGAAAAAGTCACATCCCACAGCTTTGACATGGTGCTGCTGGACATGAAGATGAAACGCATGTCCGGTATGGAAGCACTGGCGAAGATCTGTGAATTCAATCCATCCCTGCCTGTAATCATGATGACCGCTTATTCATCGGTGGATACGGCGGTGGAGGCCCTGAAAATCGGTGCCTATGACTACCTGACCAAGCCCCTGGATTTTGACAGACTCAAATTGACCATTGAGCGGGTTTTGGAACGGATTGTTCTGCAGTCTGAAAATAAAAACCTGAAAGAGCGGCTCAAATCCACATCCTTTCACCACAATATCCTGGGAAAAAGTACGGCCATGGCCGCGCTTCTTGATACCCTTTACATGGTGGCGCCCACAGATGCCAATGTGCTGGTGACCGGTGAATCAGGCACGGGCAAAGAGCTTGTGTCAGCAGCCCTGCATGAAAACAGTCCCAGAAAGGACGGGCCTTTTGTGCGCATCAACTGTGCGGCCATCACCCAGACCCTTCTGGAATCCGAACTGTTCGGCCATGCCAGAGGGGCGTTCACCGGTGCGGACCGAAAGCGCAAGGGAAAATTTCTCCAGGCGGACAAAGGCAGTATTCTGCTGGATGAAATCGGGGAGATGAGCCTGGCCATGCAGGCCAAGCTGCTGCGGGTGCTCCAGGAAAAAGAGATCACCCCTGTGGGAAGCGATGAAACCATCCAGGTGGATGTACGGGTGATTGCCGCCACCAACCGGGATTTGAAAACCATGGCGGAAAAAGGGGAATTCCGGCAGGATCTTTTTTTCCGCCTGAATGTGGTCAGCCTCGATATCCCGCCACTGCGGAACCGGCCCGAAGATATTCCGGAACTGGCACTGCATTTTCTGGAGCATTTTTCCCAGAAAAACCGCCGGGACATCAAAGGGTTTGCACCGGATGCCATGGATGCCATGATCCGGTATGCCTGGCCGGGAAATGTCAGGGAGTTGATGAACGCGGTGGAAAGGGCGGTGGTCCTGGCCAGAACAGATTACATTACCCGGTCGGATCTCACGTTTACCGCTGAAGATGCTTCCCGGGATTCCGCGCTGTCTTCTCCGGGATGCAACCTGGAAAACATGCCCCTGTCCAGCATTGAAAAAGAAGCTGTTTTGTCCACCCTGGCCGCAGCCAGCGGCAATAAGAGTGAAACCGCCCGGCGGCTGGGTATTACACGCAAAACCCTGTTGAAAAAACTCAAAGCATATGGAAAAGAAACATGACAGGGTTTTGTGAGATTTGTATCTCACACCTTGACAATACCGTATCATTTGCATACAAATTCCAGATTACAGACAAATAAACCTGATGATTTGATTATATCAGATGCCCAAAACTTTTCCCGGGCATTCAAGGAGGCGTTTTATGACAAATCCGCGGCATTACCTGTTTCTCACCTTTATCTACCTGCTGGTGGTGGCTGGTGTCTGCCTGTTGCTGGCAGTGCCTCTCAAGGCTGCATTCATGGCCAACTGGGGGTTCAACCTGCTGATCCTGGCAGCATTGTGCGTGGGCATTGCCATCAATGTGTTCCAGATTCTGCGGCTGGAGCCTGAAATAAAATGGATCAAAAAATTCCGTACCGGAGATCCGGGTCTGTCCACTGTGGAGCCGCCCACCCTGCTGTCTCCTCTGGCCAAACACCTGGAAGAGATTCACCGGGACCGGTTCCGGCTGTCAGCCGGCTCCCTGAGCACGGTGCTGGACGGCATCCGGGGGCACCTGGACGAGGCCAGGGAGATTTCCAAATATATGATCGGGCTCCTGGTGTTTCTGGGGCTTTTGGGGACTTTCTGGGGACTGCTGCAGACCATCGGTACCGTGGGCCAGGTCATCGGCGGCCTGGAGGTGGGCACCGGAGATTTTGTCAACCTGTTCGAGCGGTTGAAACAGGGGCTCCAGGACCCGCTCCAGGGAATGGGCACGGCATTTTCTTCCTCCCTGTTCGGTTTGGGGGGAAGCCTGGTTCTGGGATTCATAGATATCCAGGCCGGGCATGCCCAGAACCGGTTTTTCAATGAGATGGAAGAGTGGTTGTCCGGGGTTACCAGGCTGGTGGATACCGATGAGATTCCTGATGGCGTCCCGGGTGCATCTGCTGAACTGTTACTGGGCATAGACAACAACCTGCGGGTGTTGGTCAATCAGATGCACAAAAACAACCAGGCCATGTCAGCGCTGCTCAAACAGCAGCAGAAAAAATCTTCGGATTCATCTTCTGACCCAAAAGCCTCTTTAAAACTCTCTGATGTTTTCCTTCGATACTCTTGAACTCGTTTTTCAATGTCTATTGAATCAAAGTTATTTTGAAAGGATTCTTTAAGTAAATCTTGTC
>JAWOEP010000125.1:0-3275 GCA_046482705.1 Desulfotignum sp. | reverse complement strand
CGGCGGCCTTGCGAGCGACCATGATCAGCCCCGAACCAGGCCTGACCATTGTGAGTTTCGGCCATGCCGGAGACGGCAACATCCACTGCAATATCATGTATGACAAACAAAATGCATCCCAGGCAGCACAGGCCGGAAAGGCTGTGGGCAAACTGTTTGAAGCAACCATTGCCCTGGGCGGCACCATCACTGGTGAACACGGGGTAGGGCTTACCAAAATGGCCTATCTGTCCCTGGAAATCGGTCCTGTTGAGCAGGATATCATGAAAAAAATCAAGGCTGTGTTTGATCCCCGCCAGATTTTGAATCCCGGCAAAATTTTTTCCTGATGGCTGTCAGTGGGATTTTACAGCATAATGGTTGGGGATGAGCAGTTTGTCAAGGACGTCTACTTTGGGGTGCCTGCTGCGCATAAGACAGCAGCGGATTGACATTGCGCAATAGGTGAAACACAGCTTGTTGTTTTTACTGAATTCGCCAAAACATTCCGGGATGTCTATTGAGTCCTGTCTCTCACCGTCGCTGATAGTCATCTGGTTCAGTTATCCTGTATGTGCCTTGTATTTTTAAAAATGTGCAAACTGTGCAATTGTCTAACAGCTAAAAACTAACAGCTAAAAGCTAACAGCTAATAGCTAACAGCTAACCACACAGGTCAAAAATGTGTGTATATGTAAAGCAAAAAAAAACATTGGTCAACACCTAATCAGCATTGGTCAACATGACCATGGACGCCATTTTTTCCACCAGAGGGCCTAGGGTCTTTTTGTCAAGGGCGCTTACGCAGATTCCCTGGCGCAAAAGCCATTGGTTGTCAAAGTCTGTTACATCCACCAAATCTACTTTGTTAAATACATACAGCACCGGAATTCTGTCCAGATCCAGCTGTTTCAATATTTTTTCCACAGACTGCTTTTGCTGCATATACCGGGGATTGCTGATGTCGATGACATGGACAATGATATCTGCTTCAGCCAGTTCTTCAAGTGTGGCATGGAAGGCTTCAAGCAGCTCTTTGGGTAGATTCTGGATAAACCCCACCGTGTCGGTGATGATGACCTCAATGTCTCTGGGGAACCGCAGTCTTCTGGAAGAAGGATCCAGGGTGGCAAACAGCCGGTTTGCCGCAATAATGTTGCTCTGGGTCAGGGAGTTCAAAAGAGTGGATTTGCCCGCATTGGTATAGCCGACAATGGAGATGACCGGCAGGTTTTTCTGTCTTCTTTTTGCTTTCTGCTGGCCGCGCTGTTTCCGGATCTGTACAATTTCTTTTTTCAGGCGGGTGATCCGGTCACGCACCCGCCTTCTGTTGATTTCCAGCTTGGTTTCACCAGGGCCCCTGCCGCCGATGCCGCCGGTGAGTCTGGACATGGCAGTGTTTTTGGTGATAAGCCGCGGCAGCAGGTATTCCAGCTGGGCAAGTTCCACCTGAAATTTGCCTTCTCTGGATTTGGCCTGTTTGGCAAAAATATCCAGGATCAGCTGGGTTCTGTCAATGACCTTCATTTCCACAAAATCGGTAATGGAGCGGATTTGGGAAGGGGACAGTTCCCGGTCAAATACCAGCATGGTGGCATGGTTCTGGATGGCCTTGATCACCAGAGATGACAATTTTCCTTTTCCCACCACAAACTTGGAATCAATCTGTTTTCTGCGCTGGATTGCATTGCCGACAACATTGATGGTGCTGGTTTTGCAAAGTTCCTTAAGCTCTTCCATGGAAGCTGCAGCTTCTTCTGGATCCTGGGTGACTGCATTGATCAAAAAAGCATTTTCCCGACCGGATTCGGGCTTGTGCAGGGCATTTTTTCGGGACAGTTCTGCTTCCAGGTCCATGATCTGTGACAGACAGTCTATGTCCAGATCAAAGATGGTGGCAGGAGGCAGCACCTGATAAGGGGCCTGGGTTTCATCCGGAAGCACATGACCCGAATATACCGGGCCCGGCCGGCCGTCTTTTGTCAGACAGATGGCAGTGATGTAATCCAGGCGGAGCAGGGCAAGGTCGGTGAGATCATCCTGGGTAAGGGGCTCATCCTGCAGATGGGTATGAACGCACCGCAGGCCTTTAAGGCGGCCCGGGATTGCCATATGGTCCGGTGTCACCGGAATGACGATACGGTGGGGATCTCCTGCAATAACGCAGATTGTTTTACCATTCCTGTCCACCATCAATCCCACCTGGCGGCGGATATCATGGCTTATCCGGACCAGTTCGGCTGCAATATCAGGGCTGATGATATATTCAGGAGCGGATTTGGCGGAATACAGGTTTTCAATGCGTTTTATCTGGACATTGCGCAGACCGGCCAGATTGCCGTAGACCTGTTTTTTCATTGAAATTCCTGATAATTTTCCGGCGCCAGCTCTTCAAACCGGGTGTACTGGTTGTGAAAATGCATCAAAGCCGTGCCTGTGGCCCCGTTTCTGTTTTTGGCGACAATGATTTCAGCAGTGCCTTTTTTGGGGTTGTCCGGTTCCTTGTTGTACACTTCGTCTCTGTAAATAAAGGCGATGATATCAGCATCCTGTTCAAGGGCCCCTGATTCGCGCAGATCCGACATCATGGGCCGCTTGTCACTGCGCTGCTCCAGCATACGGTTCAGCTGGGACAGGGCCATGACCGGGATATCCAGCTCTTTGGCCAGGGCTTTGAGCCCCCGGGAGATTTCCGCAATTTCAAGATCCCTGCGGTCAGCGTGTAAAGGGGCTTTCATGAGCTGGAGATAATCAATGATGATCAGCCCTAAATCCCCGTGTTTCTGGTAAAGTTTTCTGGCCTTGGCGCGGACATCCATGACCGTGATATTGGGGGTGTCGTCTATGAAAATAGGCATTTCATTGAGGATGCCGGCGGCATCAGTGGCATTCTGCCAGTCTTCCTGGCTGATGAATCCGGTGCGCAGCCGGTTGGAATCGATGCGGGCCTCAGAAGTCAACAGCCGCATGGAAAGCTGTTCATTGGACATTTCAAGAGAAAAGACTGCCACAGGTTTTTGTTCTTCCAAGGCCACATTTCTGGCAATGTTCAAAGCAAAAGCGGTTTTGCCCATGCTGGGTCTGGCTGCCAGGATAATCAAATCCGATTTCTGAAGTCCGGAGGTGATTTTGTTCAGGCGCAGATACCCGGTGGAAAGTCCGGAAAGCCCGCCGTCTTTTCCCTGCTGCTCTTCTAATTTGTCTATGTTTAAATTGATCAGATCTCCCAGGGATCTGAAAGACCCGCTGGATTTTTTTTCTGCTATCTGGAAAATGGATGATTCGGCAAAATCTAT
>JAWOEP010000330.1:0-3854 GCA_046482705.1 Desulfotignum sp. | reverse complement strand
GCACGGCCAGGTGACCGGGCATGTGCTGGGCAGATTCACGCCTGAGGAACAGGCGGACCTGAATGATACTGTGAAGACTGCTGTTGAAGCCTGCAGCCTTATTCTTTCCAAAGGGGTTGTCCAGGCCATGAACCGGGTTAATACAAGACCTTGAACATGGGTCACCCTGATGTACATTATTTGTATCTTTTTCCTTTGTAAATTTTTTCATTTCCGGTTAAAATTCTTCCTGATTTTGGATAAAAATGTCTGAAACGCCTTTGGAGGCGCCTGTTACCAATTTTTTATTTGACAATCTTGTTAAGATATGATTACATACTTAAGAATGGGCAAATTGTTTTTAACAAATCAAGGTGGGCTATCCAATGGGTGAAAATTCCAAGAACACAACGGCTAGAGCGGTAACATCAACCAAAAAAGAATTTGCAAAAGGGGACCTGGCTGTTTATCCTGCACACGGGGTCGGCTGTATCGAGTCAATTGAAAGCAAGGAGATAAACGGCGATACCATGAATTTTTACATGATGAAAATTGTTGAAAACGGCATGGTAATAATGATTCCCACATCCAATGTCGAATCAGTGGGGTTGCGTGAAGTCATTCCCGAGACTGAAATTCCCAAAGTTTACAAGGTGATGCAGGAAAAGGCACAAAATGGCGACAACCAGACGTGGAACCGGAGATACAGGGAATACATGGACAAAATCAAAACCGGATCCATTTATGATGTCGCTGAAGTCTTCCGGGATCTGTTTCAGCTCAAACTGGAAAAAGATCTATCCTTTGGTGAACGCAAACTGCTGGATACGGCCCAGAATCTTTTGGTACAGGAATTGTCAACGGCAAAAGAGATTGATGAGCTGTCCATGATGAAAGAAATCGAGAATTTATTTCAATAGCCTTTGTTACGGATTTTGTATGACAAGCCGGCGGGCAGATATTGTCCGTCGGTTTTCTTTTGGGGTACCATGAATATTGACTTTATAGTTCCCCGGGGAGCTGCAGGTCAACGTCTGGATTTTTTTGTTTGTCAGGCAGTGGAAGGCTGCACCAGATCCATGGCAGCTGCATGGATCAACCAGGGAAACATCCGGGTCTTTGCCCAACAAAAACGACCTGGATACCGGGTGAAAAAATCAGACCGGATCACCGGGATAATTCCGCATCCGGGACAGCCTCCGGTGGTAACACCGGAATCCGAGCCGATCCACCTGATATATGAAGATGCCCATATTATTGTTTTGAACAAGCCATCGGGCCTTGTGGTTCATCCCGGGGCAGGCAACCAGTGTAATACCCTGGTCAACAGGTTGCTTCATTATTATCCGGATATCGAAGATGCAGGAGAAGATCCGCTGCGGCCCGGTATAGTCCATCGCCTGGACAGGGACACCACCGGACTGATTCTGGTGGCCAGAACTGCCCACAGTCTCAATTTTTTACAAAAAGAATTTAAATGCCACCGGGTGAAAAAAACATATCTGGCCCTGGTGTCAGGTGCGTTTCTTCCGGATTCCGGAGATATCACCCTGCCTGTAGGCCGGCATCCAAAACACCGCAAACGTATGGCTGTTATTCCTGAAACAGGCAAATCCGCCCATACATCCTGGCAGGTGTGCCGGCGGTTTGTCCGTTCCTGCCTGGTCAGGATACATCTTCATACCGGCCGCACCCATCAGATCCGGGTCCATTTTTATGACATGGACCATCCCCTGCTGGGAGACCGGATCTATCAATACCGCAGAAACCGCAGAAAACAGCAGGCATATCCAAGACAGATGCTGCATTCCTGGCAGATCGCTTTCAGACATCCCTATTCAGGCAGGAAAATGAAGTTTACGGCTGAGCCACCAGCAGACTTTATGGCTGCCGTGACAAAAGAAGCTGCAATTGTTGAGAAATGATATTGTTTTGTTAAATATCAGTTAATTATTTTGGAAATTTCAGGGATATGGTTGACATTTGGCTTTACTGATGGTTATAGAGTAAAAGATTTGTCCGGCCTGTCCGGATACCCATGCATAAACAGACAATTGCAAACATGAAGGATACAGCATGATTCAATCTATTCTGATGATGGGCGGGCTTGGGGTGGTTATCGGTACAGCCCTGGTGATCGCTTCCAAGGCGTTTTATGTATATGAGGACCCCAAGGTGGTGGCCATCGATGATGTGCTTCCCGGTGCCAACTGCGGGGGATGCGGTGTGCCCGGGTGTACGGCCAATGCCCAGGCCATTGTGGAAGGAAAGGCAAGTGTCAACTCCTGTGTGGCAGCCGGGGATGATGTGGCCCATGCCATTGCCGCCATCATGGGGGTATCTGTATCAGAAAAGGAACCTGAGTTTGCAGGGCCCGGATGCTACTACGGCAATGCAGATGCAGACCTTACCTATACCTACCAGGGGGTGAGAGACTGCCGGGCCGCTGCCATGCTTTTGGGGGGCATGAAGGTGTGCCGCATCGGCTGCCTGGGACTGGGCACCTGTGTGAGCGCCTGTAAATTCAACGCCCTTTCCATGGGACCGGACGGGCTGCCGAAGGTGAACCAGGAAAACTGCACCGGCTGCGGGGCCTGTGAAAAAATCTGTCCCAAGCACATTATCCGGCTGACATCGGTGACCCGGCGCATCATGCGCGAATATACGGTGGAAGACTGCACCACCCCCTGCCAGCGGGCCTGTCCCTCCGGTATTGACATCAAAGAATATGTCCGGTTGATCAGAGAGGGGGACTATACAGGGTCTTTGTCTGTGATCAAGGAAAGAATGCCCTTTCCCACGGTGATCTCCCGGATCTGCCCGGCCCTGTGCGAATTTGACTGCCGTCGGCTGTTACAGGATGAAACCGTTGCCATCAACGGGCTGAAACGCTTTGTCTGTGATTATGAAATGACACTGGACCAGCGGATTCAGCCCTATAAAGCCCCGGCAACAGAAAAACAGGTGGCAGTCATCGGCGGCGGGGTGGAAGGGCTTTCCGCAGCCTATTTTGCTGCACGCCTGGGCCATGCACCGACGGTTTTTGAAACCACCGGCCAGTTGGGGGGCCTGCTGCGCAAAGCCATTGCCAGACAGCGCCTGTCCATGGACATTCTGGACTGGGATATCCAGGGTATCCAGGACCTGGGGGTGACCGTGAAAACCGGTGTGTGTATCGGCGTTGACATGACCATTCCGGATCTGCTGCGCCAGGGATTTGATGCTGTGTTCGCCGCCACCGGCGGATGGGATTCGCGCATGTCCAGAGGAGAAGCAGACCAGCCTGTCCCGGTTTTTCCGGGCAGCCATCTGCTCATAGATGTTGTGCGGGCCGGCCATGACAAAAACATCCGGGTAAACTGCGGCAAACAGGCTGTGATCGCAGGCGGGGGAAAACACCTGGCTGCCGCTGTAAATGCCCTGGTGGGAAAAGGGGTGCAAAAAATCACCATTGTGTCAAGGCATGAGAAAGAGGATCCTGATTTTGATCCCTCCCGGGTGGATGATGCGGCAAAAGATGCAGTGACCTTTGTCTTTAACGCAGGTATCACCAGGGTGATGGGAAAAGAGGATGCCCTTGCGGCTGTGGAAGCCGCAGACCTGGCTTCGGGCCGGCGCTTTACTATTGCTGCAGACACCCTGGTTATCGGGGCAGGACGGTTCCCGGAACTGGTGTTTATCCCTTCTGCGGATACGCCGGATACAGGCCTGGAGATTGCAGATGAAAAGCCCGGGTCTGATACCCCACTGGTATGGGAAGGGGTTGAACTGCCCAAAAAACCGGATACCCTTTCCCGGGAAGGGTTGCTGTCAGACCAGGATGTCATTTCTGAATACCCGGCAGCTGTGTCAGCCATTAACGGCGGCAGAAAAGC
>JAWOEP010000315.1:0-3221 GCA_046482705.1 Desulfotignum sp. | reverse complement strand
GTATTTTCTGATACAAAATTAGCGAAAATAAATATTTGTATAGACAATATTCTTCATAGCGGGATCAATGACATCGCTGTTGTGGTAAATCAGGAACAATGGGAAATCGGGGCGGCTTTATCAGGCTATCCTGTGTGCATCGCAGTGTATAATGGCCTGCATGATGCCTTGGACATGGTGGACACCGGAATTCAAGCACTTCCCGGATATATTACCGGCGTGATTATCATAAAGCATGATAACCAGCCCGTGCTTTCTGAAAAGTTTGCCCTGCTTGAGAAATTTCATCACCACGCACCACAGTGTGCGGTTCTCCCCGGGGATCAACGTCAAAACGGGTATGCTGCATTGTTTCCCATTGAATCCTACCATGCCCTGTCCAAAGGGCTTATGGTGGACAATCTGATTCCCCGGGAATGCGGTCAACTGCATGCAGTGCAATGATGGAGAATGCCTGGTCCCTGAAAAAAAAGACAACTAGCGAGCCATACAGCCGGTAATATCATAAGGACCTGTTTGGCTGTCCATCGCATCCATGGCGTGCATCATCATCATTTTTTTGAAAATGCCGTCATATAAAAATACTGTCTGCTGTCTGAATGATCAGTAAATACAGGATTTCATGTATTACATCATACATGAGCTGTGTATGACAGGGGGCTTGTTTAATACAGAATGTGGTTGGTGCCGTAACCGTCCAAAGCATAATTCAGTACCAGACATAAGGAGGGACAATATGGGCGCACAAAACAGCGATAATAATGCAGCCGGGAAAAAGGGTGTGACCCGCAGGGGATTTATCCAGGTTATGGGCACCACTGCCGTGGGCGCATCTTTAAGCGGGGCAGCCCTGGCAGGTGCCCGCAAAAAAGAACCGCCTGAAAAAATCCTGTCTTCAGCGGATTTGGTGAAAATCAATCTCCACATCAATGGTGCGGACCGGGCTGTTCTGGTGGAACCGCGGTGGACCCTGCTGTATGTTCTGCGGGAGATGATCGGTCTGACCGGCACCAAAGAAGGCTGCAGCCGGGGGGAATGCGGGGCCTGCACAGTGCTTTTGGATGGTGTTCCCCGTTATGCCTGCATGACACTGGCAGTGGAAGCACAAAACTGTCAGATTACAACCCTGGAGGGACTGATGCAGGGCGAAGACCTGGGGCCTGTGCAGACCGCGTTTCTGGAAGAAGATGCATTTCAGTGCGGCTACTGCACGCCCGGCCAGATTATGTCGGTTCACGGCCTTTTGGAAAAGACACCACAGCCGTCCATGGATGAAATCCGCATCGGGGTATCAGGCAATCTCTGCAGGTGCGGTGCATATAACAATATTTTCCGGGCAGCCCGCAACGCAGCCCAACGAAAAAAATAGGGGGGACCATGGCAGAACACGATAGTATTTATTACACCGAGGGGCTTTCTGTACCCGAGACCCCGGCGCCTGGAGAAGAACCGGAATTCTGGAAGCAGACCCATGTTGTGGGAAAACGCATCCCCCGGGTGGACGCATATGAACGGGTCAGCGGCGCAGCTGTTTATCCGTCGGATATCAAACTGCCCAACATGATTTACGGGGCCATCCTCCGATGCCCCCATCCCCATGCAAACCTTACAAAACTGGATGTCACCCGGGCCGAAAAAATGCCCGGGGTCCGGGCGGTGATCACCGGACAGACCCGGGAAGCAAAAAAACTCAAATGGAAATACAATGGTTATTCCGGCCCGCTGTTGGATACCCACTGCCGGTTTGAAGGAGAAGCTGTGGCTGCAGTGGCCGCGGATACCCATTTTCAAGCATGGGATGCAGTGCGCGCCATTGATGCGGCATATGAGGTCCTGCCTTTTGTGGCAGACCACAACAAGGCGCTTTCAGAAGATGCCCCAAAAATTCATGACAACGGCAACCTGGTGGGCACTGACGAGTATGCACGCGGAGATGTGGCCAAAGGGTTTGATGCGGCAGATGTGGTTCTGGAAAACACATACGAGACCCAGTGCGAGCTGCACACGCCCATGGAGCTGCACGGGTGTGTGGCCAGCTGGGACAAAGACCGGCTGACCCTGTGGGAATCCAGCCAGGGGGTGTATGCCATCCAGTCGGAAATATCAGAGGTTCTGGGACTGCCCCTTTCCAAGGTACGGGTGATCGGCCATTATATGGGCGGCGGATTCGGCAGCAAGCTCAAACCGGGTAAATACACGGTGCTTGCCGCATTGCTGGCCAGACAGACCGGCCGTCCGGTCAAGCTGATCCTGACCCGGGAAGAAACCTATCTGTGTGTGGGCAACCGGCCGGCCAACACCATGTACCTGAAAGCCGGGGTTAAAAAGGACGGGACCCTTACAGCCTGTGATTTTACCTGTTCCGGTCCCAGCGGGGCATATCCTGCAGGCGGTACCGCACTGGTGGACTGGCAGATCCGCGATCTGTATGCATGTGACAATGTGCAGTGCACCTCCCAAGATGTCTATATCAATGCAGGGCCGGCCCGTCCGTTTCGTGCACCCGGCCATCCCCAGGCAAGCTGGGCCCTGGAGCAGATGATGGATGATCTTGCCAATAAAATCGGCATGGATCCGGTGGCTTTGCGGCTGAAAAATATTCCCGATATCAGCCAGGGCCGCAACCGGCCCTATACCACATCCGGCCTGAAAGCGTGCATTGAAAAGGGCGCTGAACAGTTCGGATGGGAAAAGGCGGTAAAACAGGCAAAGGCCCACAATCAAACCGGCTCCCATATCAAGCGCGGTGTGGGAATGGGGTCCTGTGTCTGGTTTGTGGGCGGGGGCGGCCCGCCATCCACGGTCATCATCAAACTCTTCCGGGACGGATCAGTGAACCTGAACATGGGTGCCAGTGATATCGGCACCGGCACCAAAACAGTGATGGCCCTGGTGGCGGCCGAGGAACTCGGGGTCAAGCCGGAGGTTATCCAGATTGAACATGCAGACACGGAAACCACCCAGTATGCAACCCCCTCCGGCGGCAGCAAAACCGTTCCCACCGAGTCGCCTACTGTGCGCAACGCCGCGATTGCCGTCAAAAGGCAGCTCCTTGAAATGGCCTCGGTAGACCTCAATATACCAACAGAAGATCTTGACTATGAAGGCGATGAAATTATATCCAGAAAGGACAAAAGCAAACGGATAAAGGTAACTGAGGTCAGCCGCCTGAAAAAACGCGGTGTGGTAGTGGGCGTGGGTTACCGGGGCCCCAATCCCGC
>JAWOEP010000309.1:0-3355 GCA_046482705.1 Desulfotignum sp. | reverse complement strand
GCTGCATCAAAATCCTGGAGCCCGGCTTTGAGCAGCCCAAGCTGGTAATGGCCGGTGGGGTTTTGCGGCTGTCCCTGGACCAGGGCCAAAAGATCGGTTTCCGCTTCCTTGAACTGCCGCAGCCCCATATGGGATTTTGCCCGGATCAGGAGTAACCGGTAGTTGTCAGGATCCAGTGCCAGGGCTTCTGTTGCCGCATCACGGGCACGTTCAAAAGAGCGTTCCTGCAGATGGATATCTGCCAGCAGCATCCGTGCCTTGAGGTATTCGGGGTTCAACTCAACCGCCCTGGATATGGATGATTTTGCACGGTCATAATTGCCGGTGCCGATATATCCCATGCCTTTGAAATAGTGCACCCTGTGGGAATTGGGCTCCTCTTTTTCCAGTTCGCTTAAAATTTTCAGCAGAAACGGGTTGTCATGGGCAAGGCAGGGGACTTCGATATAATCGCGCTCATGGATGGCCAGTGACAGTTCTTCAGGTTTATTGCCTGATGCCTCATTTTCTTTTTCAACATACTGGATCAGGCGCTCAAAGGCAGACAAGGAAAGGGAATGGTCCTGGTCATGCAGCTTTTTAATGTTCAAGCGCCACACAATCTCATACCTGAGTCCCTCATCAGTGTTGGCATAGCTTTCAAATTTTTTGAGCAGGTTGTTCAAAAAGGTGCTTTTGCCGCAGCCATGGGGGCCATAAAAAATATAGATGCGGTTCTGCTGGGCACCATGGCGCAGGTATTCCATCTGCTTCATGAACCGGTTGGCAAAAAGCATGTCCGGAAAATAGGGATTGTCAGAACCTTCCACAAAAAGCCTGGTACAGTCATAACGGGTAAACGCCAGGTTGTCCTGCTCACCGGTCACAGGATCTTTGTATTCATCCACATGGGCTTTGACCATATCGTGAAATGACTGGAATATGTTTCTTAAAATCCGGGAAGGCCGGTCTTTTAGAATATTTAAAAACATCTCAAAAGAAACAGGATGCAGCCGCTGATAGTCCTGAATGCTTTTTTCCAGAAGTTCCAGTGCCTGGTCAACAGATTCTGTTGAGACTGCGTTGTCATCCATCATATATTATAACTCCTGCTTGTGCAGTTTGCGGTCCTTGATTATATACCGCACCCGTTTCCATTCAATGGGAGGCGCTGTCGGCTCAGGAAAAGGACCTTGTGCAGAGGGATCCCAGAAATTGGTATACCTGGGATCCAGCTGGGTTGCGGATTTGGGTTCACTGGTTTCCAGATACACCGGTCCCCCCCATAAGAATTCAATGCCGATCATGGTATTTTCTATAAAATCGGATTTCAACGGCTTGTTTTCAAACCGGTGGTCCAGGTAGAGGATCCCGTCTTTGGTTTTTTGGGCATCAATGCGGATATCAGGCGGATGGTACAGGGTATTGATGACCATCTGTTTATAATCATCTGCCTTTTTGGATTTAATATAGTACTGCCAGGTCATGTTCTGGTTGTTGATCCGTTTGCCGGCAACAAACAGTTTGTGCCTGTCCACAAATTCCTGTTCCAGGAAATGATTGATGAATGTGAAATCATCCATATCCTCTCTTACCTTGAAAATAAAGGACTGGCCGGTGTTTTTATGCTGGTCGTATTTTTTTTTCAGAACCGCGTCCTTGAGAAGAAAATATGCAAAAGAATACCGTCCCTTATCCTCCATTTCGCGAATATGCGCAAACAGGCGCATACCTAAAGCATAAGGGTTGAGCCCGACCTTGGGCATGGCGGTCACCGAGGCATTGACTTTTGCATAATCGGTTTCATGCCCGCTGATTCTGTCATCTGCCATGAACAGTTTTTCATGCCAGAACGATGCCCATCCCTCATTCATGATTTTGGTACGGATCTGGGGTTGAAAATACAAAGACGTGCTTCTGACAATATGAATCACAGAGGTCATCCATTCATTTTCTTCTTTCCGCAAAAACGGGGAATACCGGAGAATATATTCCATGATATCCATTTGGGGCGGGGATTTTTTTTCAGCTTCCTTTCGAAAGAGTTCATTGAATTCCGGATATTTGCCTGTTACCTGGCTGAAAAAATCCACATTGTCTTTTTGGCACTCATTGTACCGGGAAATTTCCTTTACATATTCATGCTGGGGCACGGAGATGATCTTTTGCAAAAACAGATCAAAATAAAAATCTGTTCTGGTAAGTTTTCTGGCACCGGTTTTTAAAAGGGTGCGGCTCAGATCCCTGTGAAACCCTGTCAGGTTGTCCATTCCCCTGGCAAACTCAATAACATAATCCACCCACCTGCCTTTTTCACTCCGGAGTCGGGCAATGAGGCGTTTGTCTGCCAGGGCCTGGCCTGCCAGGTCAATATCCCAGGTATTTTTATAAAACATGTTGTTCTGGAAAAAATCAATATGGGCCAGCACATGATAAAAAATCATGACATTGAGCCAGTCCGGGTTATTGTCATTGTAATAGGAAATGGCCGGCCGGGTGTTGATAACGGTTTCAAAAGGGTTTGACGGATATGCCTCATACATGCCTTTGCCGGACAGCACCCTGACATCATGCACCCAGTAATCATAAAGGGTGGGAATCATCATTTTGGGAGATAACTCAATCAAGTCTCTGTTGGTGACAATGTACTCCAGGGTTTCGTCGTCAAACCGCAGCCCTGCATCCCGGGCCCGGATTTTGCACTCTTCCATAATGCCTTTGACATGTTGACTGACAAGTTCCATGCATTGCTCACTTTCGCTCAGACCTGCACAACCATTTCTCAGGAAATCAGGGTCTTGATGCCCTGGATAATCCGGGAATCATCCACATTTTCCGCCATGACATCCAGTTTGATAAGATGGTTGTGACTGGTCAGCAGGCCTGAAGATTGTATGTATTTTTCCACTTCCGTCTGTTTGGACCCCACATAGGCATGTTCCACTATGGTTATCCCGATCCTGGCTGCATAGGTCAGCATTTTTTCTATTTCCGCCAGGGTCTGTTTGCCGTCCTTGTCCCAGTCATCACCATCTGTTCCGTGGAACACATAAATATTGTAGTCCCGGGCAAGGTTTTCTTTTTCCACAATATCGTTTACCAGCTTAAATGCAGTATACACTTTTGTGCCGCCGGCTACTTTATAGGAATAGTATTTTTGGAAATCAGAGACCTCCCTGGCTTCGGTATCATGCAGAACAAACCGGGTTTCCACCTGTTTTTCATACTGGTACATGAGCCAGGAATACAGCATCACATGCTGGGATACCACGGTCTGGGTCACCTTTCCGCCCATGGAACCGGAATAGTCCCGCAAAAAAAACACCAGGGCCTGGGATTCATATTCTTTTTCTCTGGAAAGAATCCGGTAGATCAG
>JAWOEP010000230.1:0-14355 GCA_046482705.1 Desulfotignum sp. | reverse complement strand
CTTCCGACGGCACGCCCCTGCGGGCCTTTGCCGATCCGTCCGGGATCTGGCGGTACCCGATTACCCCGGACCAGGTGTCACCTCTTTACCTGGAGGCCCTGCTCACCTATGAGGACCGCTGGTTTTACCACCACCCCGGGGTGAATCCCCTTGCCATGATCCGGGCTTGTTTCCAGAACCTGGCTGCCGGTACCATTGTGTCCGGGGGCTCCACCCTGACCATGCAGGTGGCCAGGATATTGTTTTCCTCCCCGAAAGACGGGCTCTGGACAGCCAAGTTCCGGCAGCTGTTCCGGGCTTTGCAGCTGGAGATGCGGTTTTCAAAAAAGCAGATCCTGGGACTCTACCTGACCCATGCCCCGTTCGGCGCCAACATAGAAGGGGTATGGGCCGCCTCCCGGACCTGGCTGGGCAGGGATCCCCTGGACCTGACCCATGCCGAGGCAGCCCTGCTGGCAGTGCTTCCCCAGGCCCCGGGTTTTTTGCGGCCCGACCGCCACAACAGTCGGGCCAGGCAGGCCAGGGACAAGGTGCTGGACCGCATGGCCGCCTTCAAGATATGGACAGAAGACCAGGTGCTGGCAGCCCGGCAGGAGCCGGTGGCCGCCTTCCGTTTCCAGGCCCCCATGGCGGCCCCCCTTGCTGCCCGGCGACTGATCCGGGAATACCCGGACCGTTCCGTGATCCGCACATGCCTGGATTATGACCTCCAGGTGCATGTGGCATCCCTTGTGAAATCTTATGTGTCATCAATTACCGCCCACCAGTCCGGTGCTGTGCTGGTGGTGAACCATGACACACTGGAAGTCAGGGCCTATGCCGGGTCAGCAGACTTTTTAAACCCCCTGGGTGCAGGGCACGTGGATATGGTGACGGCCCTGAGGTCTCCGGGCTCCACCCTTAAACCCTTTGTGTACGGCATGGCCCTGGATAAGGGTCTGATTCACTCCCATTCGCTGCTGCTGGATATTCCCCGGTACAAGCAGGCCTATCAGCCGGACAATTTTACCGGGGGATTTCTGGGACCGGTGAGTGTGGCAAAGGCCCTGGACCTGTCTCTGAATGTGCCGGCAGTGCAGGTGCTGGCGGCTTTCGGCCCCCGGACATTCCATGACCGGCTTAAAAACGCCGGAGCACAACTGTCCATGTCCGGCCCCCCCAACCTGAGCATGGTCCTGGGAGGGGTGGGCACGAACCTCGAATCCCTGGTGACCCTGTATACTGGTCTCAGCCGCAGGGGAATCTCCGGTCGCCCCAGATTGACAAAGGATGCACCGGTACAGGAACGGTTTCTCATGGGACCGGGGGCTGCCTATATCATAAAGCAGCTGTTGTCCCGGCCATTGCCCGGCGCAGAAGGGGTCAGCCGCCTGGCAGGCCGGGGAAATTTTGCCTGGAAGACCGGTACCAGTTACGGATTCCGGGATGCCTGGGCACTGGGAATCACGGGCAGCCATACGGTAGGGGTCTGGATCGGCCGGCCTGACGGTACCCCGTCCCCCGGCCAGTTCGGGGCAGCCACTGCCCTGCCCCTGCTGGTCCGGGTGATGGAAAGCCTTCCCGAATCATCTGTCCGAGAATCACGGCCTGCAGGCGTTACCAGACAGACCATCTGCTGGCCCATGGGGCTTGCCCCTGACCAGACACCCGGTCCCTGCGCGGTGCGCCATGATGCCTGGATCCTGAACAACTGGATTCCCCCCACCCTGACGGAACCGGACCAGGGCCCATTGCGCCTGACCTTCTGGGTTGATGACCAGGGCGGGCGGGCCGGGCCTTTCTGCGGCGGGGTTTCGAAAACAACCAAAGACCTGTGGCCGCTGGGCGCGGAACCATGGCTGCCCCGGCACTGGCGGCGCAATCAGGTGATTCCGGAAGCGTCAGATGCCTGCCCGGATCTGGCTCCTTTGTCCGGAAACCGGGTACAGATTATTTCCATCAGCGACAACAGTATACTGACCCGGCCGCCCGGGAAATCCGACCTTCCCCGTATTCCGCTGCAGGCCATGGGCGGACAGGGCGAACTGGTATGGTTTTTGAACCGGATTCCCCTTAAAACAAAGAACACCAGTGGCTTTCCCCTGCCGGAGCCAGGCAGCTATGACCTGGCTGTCATGGATGGCGCAGGGCATTATGACAAAATCTCTTTTACGGTTATCCCCGCCGGTTCCTGAGTTCCCCGGCAATGATGCGCAGCCCGTCCAGGTTCAGGGACTGGTCCACAGCTTCAATGGTGGTGGAAAGGCCGGCAAGGCCTCTTATATTCATTATTTTGATGATCAAAACCGATACCCGATGCTGAGACCTGCAAAGTGACCAAAAGTTTCAAATTCACCATTAACAAATTCATTATCGACGGATCTTTTTTCAAACTTATCCGCCATATAAAAAAAATCAAAATGCCATTTCTCTTTTGTGTAACCCATCCCTAAGCTGAAGTTGTGCTGATCCGCATCAGGATTTGCCGGATTTAGCGTTCGGCCGGGAACCGGGTTTTCGACGTAGGCATAGCCTGCACGGATGGACCATTCGGAGGTAATTTTGTAATCGATCCCTATTTTATAGAACCAGGTGTCATCATAGTCATAATCTAAAACAAAATCGCTGATTCCTGCCCGGGGGATTTCATTTCGAAGGTCTACATCAACCCGGTCGAAGGTTGACCATCCCGTCCACTCCAATTCAAAGGCAAGGGTCAGAGATTTCGTCGGTCTGCAGGCTATCCCGAAACTGAGCACTTCGGGAAATTCGAGGCTGGTTTCGGCGTCGAAATCCACACCGGAACCGCCTGTAAGAGGATGTAGTGCCGGGGCCATATTCATAAGCCTGATATCGATGTTCTGATCGACATCGACTTTGCTTCGATAAGCTATTCCAAAACTGACTTTACCTTCCGGGAACAACAAAAGGCCCAGATTATACCCCAACCCTCCCCCATCGCCTTCCATAGAAAATCTGCCGTCCGTAAAACCCAGGTCCGACTGGTCTATCATACGTTCGGCTTCGTTGGACGCATACAGGTAAAAAACGCCGAATCCAATGAATGCCTGTGGAACAATCTGGTAGGCGAACACCGGGTTCACGGAAAACGTGCTGATTAGATTTTCTGTTGAAAGATAACGGGTGAGCCCATCGTCGCTCCACTCCCTTCCGCCGATTCCGAAAGGAGAATACAAACCGAGCCCGAAAGCCATTTTTTCAAAATTGAAATCGCTTGTCGCATAAGCATGAGGCGAGAAATAGAACTTGTCATCAGCTTCCTCGATTTGTCCTGATGGATTTTCAAATTCCACAGAACCTGTAACAGCGGTGACGCCACCATAGAGACGGGTCCCTTCCAAATTGGCGATTCCCGCGGGATTGTGAAGGATTGCGGAAGGATCGTCGCATACGGCAACGAAAGCAGCCGCCATGCCTCCCGCCTTAGCGCCATGGATCGGAGTGCCGGCGTGCGCCAAATTACAGAAAAGAAAAAATGCAAAGAGAACAATTCCGTAAAGCATCAAGTTTCGTTCGACCACAAAACCCCCTAAAGATAGGAACTTGTTTTTTTTTGACAGGAACAGAGTAGTAAGGCAATATTATTCCCCCACTGATACAAGCCCAATATGTTGTGCTTGTATCAGTGAGGGGCAACTTAAGTCAAGAAAAAAACAAAGTCTGACCTTCTAGATTAATGACCAGGCAGCTATGACCTGGCTGTCATGGATGGCGCAGGGCATTATGACAAAATCTCTTTTACGGTTATCCCCGCCGGTTCCTGAGTTCCCCGGCAATGATGCGCAGCCCGTCCAGGGTCAGGGACTGGTCCACAGCTTCAATGGTGCTGGAAAGGCCGGCAATGAGCGGGGCCAGACCGCCGGTGGCAATGATTTTTGGTGTCTGGTCCAGTTCTTTTTTCATCCGTTCCACCATGCCGTCCACCATGGCGGCATTGCCGTGGATAATCCCGGACTGCATGCTTTCAATGGTGTCTGTACCGATCACTTTTTTTGGCGGGGCGAATATTTCCACTCTGGGGAGCCGGGATGCTTTTTGAAAAAGGGCTTCTGAAGAGATCATCACCCCCGGAGCAATAGCGCCACCCAGGTATTCCCCTGCCGGAGAAATCACATCAAAGGTGGTGGCTGTACCAAAATCGATGATAATCAAACCGGTTCTGTATTTATCATAGGCAGCCACCGCATTGACGATGCGGTCTGCCCCCACTTCATTGGGATTGCTGTAAAGAATGGGCATCAAAGTTTTGACTGATGCCGGCTGGATCCATTCCGGGGTCAGTTGCAGGTATTTTTCGCTGAATCCGTTGAGAATCCCCACAGAAGACGGGACAACCGATGAAACGATCACCTGGGTTATGGCGGATAAAGGAATGCCTTTGTCGGAAAACAGGGCCTTTGCCAGCACATTGAACTCATCTGCCGTGTTATCCCGGACCGTGCGGATCCGCCAGCTGTGTTTCAGTACATCCTGGTCATACACACCGATAACGGTGTTGGTGTTGCCCACATCAATTACCAGAAGCATGGGGGACTCCTTATTCAATTGTAACGGTAAAAACCCGGGGATCCGCCTGGGTCATGACCAGGCCCACAGGTATATTTATTCGGGCATTCCGGGCATAAACTCCGGGCGACAATCCTTCCAGATCAATAAAGGCAAATATCTGGTCCAGCATATTCTTGTTTCCCATGGCTGCAAACGGTCCTTTGACCGCAATGGTAATGGCGCCTGGTTCAATGTCGGCTGTGAAAGGACAGTTTTGAATCTGAATGGGAATGTTTTCAATAATTTTTTCCACCTGTTCTTCCTGAATCTGCACAGTGACCACGATAATGGGAGCAGAAGCTGAATACAGATGGGGATTTTCCAGGTCCAGGGGCACTTCCTTTTTAAAGGTCTCCTGGGCACCGGTCAGGTCAACAGGCTTGGTTTTCAGCACCTGGATACCGTCATCAATCAGGGACCTGGGGCCGGACAATATCACAGAGGCCGGTTCTGCAGAAGGTTCCAGAACAATATATCCCTGGGCAGGCGTACCTGTATAGGGAACATTCACTTTAAAAGTGCGGGTGGTTATTTTTTCCAGATGTACACTCAGGTAGGAAGGGGAGATATCCAGTATCGTTATATGCGGATCCACAGGTATCCGTTTTTTGTCCACCGGCAGTACATAGTGCCCCGGTACAATGGAGTCGGAAGCCCCTGCCGGATCAATATCCAGGTCAGTATACAGATCAGCCGGATACTGAATATGTTTTTCATTGATTTTTTTAATCAGTTCAGGATCACCTTTGATCCGGATTTCAATTTTATCGGTGCGGAACTGGGTGAGAACCATGCCTTCGGGTACATTGGAAAATTCCACCGGCAGCAGCAGGTTTGTTTCCACCGGTTCTGTGGTGCACCCGGAAAAAACAAGAAACAGAAAAACAGCACAGCATAATATATGGTTTTTCAGTTCAGGCATTCCTAATGGCATCAAAGACCCGGGTAAACGTAACTGCGCGTGCCACATCATGCACCCGGACAATGTGGGCCCCTGCAGACAGGCAGGCCCCTACTGCAGCCAGGGTACCTGTTTCAATTTTTTCCGGATCTTTTTTGATTTTATCAGACGAATTTTTGTTCAGGATATTCTGAATAAAGGATTTTCTGGAAGGCCCCATTAAAATGGGAAATCCCAGGGCCTGCAGTTTTTCCAGGCTGTTGATCAGCACCAGGTTATGGTGAACGGTTTTGCCGAAACCAATGCCGGGATCCAGGATGACATGCTGCCTGGGAATGCCTCTGGAGACGGCAAATGCAGCCCTGGCAGCAAGATAGTCGGTAATTTCCTGCATAAGATCATCATAATCCGGGTTCACCTGCATGGTTTCAGGGGTGCCTTTCATGTGCATGAGCACCACCGGCACGTTGTAAGCGGCTGCCAGATCAGCCATGGCCGAATCCTGCTCAAAAGCGGAAATATCATTGATCATGGCAGCCCCGGCATCCAGGGCTGCTCTTGCCACGCCGGATTTCACCGTATCAATGGAAATGGGGATGGCAATTTTTTTGGCCAGGGTCTGGATAACCGGAATGACCCGGTCCATTTCCTCCTGTTCCGATACAGGCTTGGAAAACGGTCTGGTGGATTCCCCGCCGATATCCAGGATATGGGCCCCCTGTTCAGCCAGGCGGAGGCCCTGGGCCACGGCAGTCTCATAGGTGTCAAACCTGCCCCCGTCGGAAAAGGAATCCGGGGTCACATTCAACACCCCCATGACACAGGCCCTGCTGCCCAGGTCCAGGTGAAATCTGCCGAACTCCAGGTGAAAATTTCCCATTGTTATTATTCCCTGTCAGGCTTTTTTTCCGGTACATCATCATTGGGGGTATCATCCGGGACATCTTCTGCTGTATCCTCAGAAGCAGTGCCTCCGGAATTTTCCGCTTCTGCAGTCCCGGAACCATCCGCCTTTTCAGCATCTGTTTTTTTGGGGGAATCTTGGGATGCGGCAGTATCCGGTGTGGTCCGGACATTTTTGCGGCCGTAAAAATCATAGTCCGGCCGCAGTTCAGCAATCAGATCATCCAGTTCCGGTCCCAGTACCGTTTCTTTTTCAATGAGCAGGTCAGTAAGCTTATGAAGGATATCGACATTATCTTCCAGCAGTTTTTTGGCTTTTTTATAGGCCCGGTCAACCAGTTTGGCAACCTCTGCATCAATCTGCTGGGCAGTGGCCTCGGAATAGCCTTTGGCCTGGGTCATTTCCCTGCCGATGAAAATATTTTCATCATGGTCTTCATAGGAAAGCGGGGCCAGGTTGTCGCTCATGCCGAAACTCCGGATCATCCGGTTGGCCAGCTTGGTGGCCTGTTTTATATCGTTGGCAGCACCAGTGCTGATGCGTTTGAAAATGATTTCTTCAGCCACCCGGCCGCCAAAGGCAATGGCCAGTTCGTTTTCCAGCTGATCCTTGTATTTGAAATCCCCTTCTTCAGGCAGAAACCAGGTAACCCCTGCTGCCCGTCCCCGGGGAATGATGGTGATCTTGTTGATGGCATCGGTGTTGGGAAGAAAACGGGCCACCAGTGCATGCCCCCCTTCGTGATAGGCGGTTGTTTTCTTTTCATCTTCCTTTATCACTTTGGATTTTCTTTCAAGCCCCATGTACACCTTGTCCTTGGCATCTTCAAAATCTTTCATGAACAGTTTTTCATGGTCCCGTTTGGCAGCCAGCAATGCTGCTTCATTGACCAGGTTTTCCAGGTCTGCACCGGAAAAACCAGGGGTGCCCCTGGCCAGGATAACCGGGTCCACATCACTGCCCAGGGGGGTTTTTTTCATATGTACCCGCAGGATACCTTCACGGCCTCTGATATCCGGCATATCCACCACCACCTGGCGGTCGAAACGGCCCGGTCTGAGCAGGGCCGGATCCAGCACATCCGCCCGGTTGGTGGCAGCCATGAGAATAACCCCTTCATTGGCTTCAAACCCGTCCATTTCCACCAGCAGCTGGTTCAGGGTCTGTTCCCTTTCATCATGGCCCCCGCCCAGGCCGGCACCTCTCTGGCGTCCCACCGCGTCAATTTCATCGATAAATATGATGCAGGGGGCATTTTTCTTGCCCTGGGCAAACAGATCCCTGACCCGGGAGGCACCCACCCCCACGAACATTTCCACAAAATCGGAACCGGAAATAGTGAAAAACGGGACCCCGGCCTCTCCGGCCACAGCCCGGGACAGCAGGGTCTTACCGGTTCCGGGGTGGCCCACCAGGAGCACCCCTTTGGGAATACGGCCCCCCAGACGGGTGTATTTGTCGGGATTTTTCAAAAAATCCACCACCTCGGTAAGTTCTTCTTTGGCTTCATTAATGCCTTCCACATTCTCAAACGTGACTTTTTCCTTTTTATCATCCATCAGCCTGGCCCGGCTTTTGCCGAATGACATGGCCTTGCCGCCCCCTGCTCCGCCCTGCATCTGGCGCATGAAAAAAATCCACACACCTATGAGCACGATCATGGGCAGCCAGGAAATCACAATGGACATGAGCCAGGAAGATTCTGCCGGTGGTTTGGCCTGGATGGAAACGCCATTGGCCCGCAAAAGCTGGATGAGCTCTCCGTCATCAGGGGCATAGCTTTTGTATCTGGTACCGTTGACATCGGTAAAGTACAGTTCCTGTCCCTGGATCACCACATCCTGTACCCGGTCCTTTTCCACCATGGACAAAAATTCCGAATATCCAATATCTGCCTGCCCGACCTGCTGCTGGTTGAAAATATTATACAGCATGACCATCATCAGGACGATCACCAGCCACAGGGAAATGTTTTTATAAAATTGATTCAATGTTGATCCTCTCTCCTTATCTTTAAATAGAACACCAAAACTTACGTATATATAAACACAATTTGCGAATATACAAGGAAAAGTTTTATGGTTTTGTGGGCTTAAGCCTCCGGGGGCAGCTGTCTGGCCTGTTTCTGCATCCTGCCCAGCTGCCGCAGAGGAAGGACTTCTTTTTTAAAAATGATCTGATACCGGGTTTTATATATCCTGATCTGCCCTGGCATATCCAGATGCCTGCCCGGTTCAGCTTCTTTCAGGAGATGCTGGATGGCCCGGACATGGTCATGGGTGATCTGTCTGAGGTTTGCCTTTACCGCATGGATGGCACACCGCAAAACCCTGGGGGCCAGGGCCGGGTGAAGTCGGATGACAGCCTGGATGGACAAGAAAACAGCACCTGGGACTGTTTTTTCCACACAGGTTTCAAATGCCTTTTCTGCAATACCCTCCAGAAACCGGTCTTCCTCATACAGGATGCTGCTTATTCGGTGAAGCCCTTCTTTTACAGCGGGATTATACTCTTTTTCCAGCATTGGTATCAACCGGCAGCGGATACGGTTTCGCAGGTACCCTGGGTCCTGGTTGGAAGCATCCATAACATATGCCTGGTCCAGATCATCCAGAAAATCAAGGATTTCTCTGCGGGAGCAGTCGATGAGGGGCCGGATAAAACGGTCCTCCCGTATCGGCGGGATCCCTGCCAGGCCTTTGGATCCGCTGCCCCGCAGCAGTCCCATGAGCACCTGTTCTGCATTGTCGTCTCTGTTGTGACCGGTGGCAATCCGGGTAAATCCGTGGGTGGCTGCAATCCGGGTGAAAAAGGCATACCTGGCATTTCGACCGGCTTCTTCCACCGAGGTGCGGGTCTGTTTTGCCAGGGCCGGTATCTCCTTTTTTTCCCAAAAAAACGGCAGATTGTACATTGCGGCAAATTCTCGGGTAAATGCCTGGTCCTGGTCTGCGTTTACCCCCCGCAGCCCGTGGTGAAGATGGGCCAGGGCGATGCGAAGCTTTCGATCCGGTGCAAGGCAGAGCAGCACCCGGGCCAGTGCAATGGAATCCGGTCCCCCGGAAATGCCTATCAACACCCTGTCATTTTCCCGGACCATGTCATGGTTATGCAGGGTCAGCGCCACCTTGCGGCAAAATGTTTTTTGTATCCGGCAGGCCCGGGCCATAATCTTTGAAAAACTCCATTAACAGGCAAACAGGGACAGATCGGTTGCCGGGATGATCCCGGTTTTCCTGGCATATGAAAAAAATGCGGTAACTGCCTGTTCCCCTGATTCCCCCAGGTCTTTTGAAAAATCATTTACATACAGATCAATGTGCTGACGAATTACTGCCGGATCCATTTCCTGGGCATACCGGGTAATATAATCCGCGCCCATGTCAGGATTGGCAAATGCATGGGCAACACTGCTTTGGATCAGGGACTGGATCGCACAGGCAGTGTCCGGATCCATATCCCGGCGCACGGCAATACATCCTAATGGAATGGGCAGTTCAGTCTTGGTTTCCCACCACTGTCCCAGGTCGGCCTTCATCTCCAGCCCCATGGACTGGTATATGAAACGGCCTTCATGGATAATGATACCGGCATCTGCTGTCCTGTCCAATACAGACGGCATGATTTTTTCAAAGGACATGGGCAGGATGGTGAAATCAATGTCAGGGAATTGATCAGCCATGAAAAAACGAAACAGGTGACAGGCGGTGGTACCCATGCCGGGGACAGCCACTGTCTGCCGGGTTGTATGTGAATCTTCCAAACCTGTGCCGGGCCGGGACACCACCAGAGGACCGCATCCCCTGCCCAGGGCGGATCCGCAGCGCAGCAGCGCATACCGGTCCAGCAGATTTCCCAGTGCGGCAAAAGACAGTTTTGTAACATCATGGGTAAGCATTACCGCCTGCTGATTCAACGCCTCCACATCATCAACTATAATGTCAAACCTGAAACCCTTGAGATCAATCAGTTTTTTTGCAATGGCCTTGAATATGAAGGTGTCATTGGGACAGCTGGAATAAGCCAGTTTGAATATGGGGGATGCATGCATGGCCAATGTCTTCACAAATGCAGCCTGCGGGGGGGCATCTGATCAAAGCCCAGGCCTTCTTCAATAAGGGCCAGCAATCGGGATTTTTCTTCCGGAAATTTATATCCTTCATAATCATGGGTGAGCAGCAGGCTGCCTCCGGGACGCTGCCAGTAATTCATGGCATGATCAAAGCACACTTTTCCGGTGATCTCCAGGTCCTGGATCATGGTCTTGAGTTCCTCCAGCTGTTCTCTGGCAGTCAGCAGGGTGATGTCACCTGCCTGTACCTGCTGGTGCAACGGGGTACCGGGAATGGGACGGAACGGCCGGGACCGGATATAGTGGGGGTTGATGGCATTAAGAACCCGGGCCGTGTTTCTGGCATGGTCATGGGTCTTTTCTTTCCCTCCCAGGCCGGGCATCCAGTATTCAGATACCTGAAATCCCGCAGCCACCGCTTTTTTGCCGGCCTTGATCTGGCCGTCTGACGTGACCCCTTTTTTGATGGCCTTCAACAGATCATCATCCCCTGTTTCCAGGCCCAGATGGAGCCGGTCCAGGCCGGCGCTGCGGATGGCTTCCAAATCTTTGGCCGGTTTCTGGGCAAGGGTCCTGGCCCGGGCATAGGTGGTGATCCGTTCAATATTGGGAAAGGTTGATTTCAGGTGTTCCAGCGCTTTCACCAGATCCGGGGTTTTCATGATCAGGCTGTTGGCATCCTGGATAAAGGCGGTCCTTCCCCCTGCCATGAGCCAGTTGATCAGCATGGCAGCTCCCGGATGATACTCCAGTTCAGGATTTTTTTCCAGCAAAGCCATCACCCCTTCCCGGGTGATGCCGCCGTTGGATGCAGCATTTGTGGACATGGTTTTTATATCCTCTGCCAGAGCAGCCATGGCATCGATATCCGCCAGGATTTCCGACAGGGGGCGCAGCTGAAATTTTTCTGTCTTGTACATACTGCAGAAGGTACAGTGATTCCAGGGACAGTTCCGGGTGAACCGCACCAGCAGAGAAGCGCTTCCCCCTTCGCTGGGGGGCCGGTATACCCCGGTTTCAAATCTGTATTTGTCACTGGTCATGGGATCTCCATTTTATTTCAAGGGTTAATATCTTATACAATAATGCATTTCTTTGTCTAATGCAATACACCTGCATGGCAGGACAACTGTGATCTGCATGGAGAACATCGGTCAATTGAACGGGGCTGCATATATCATGACCGCTGTCAATCTTTACATTCTGGCTGCCGTGCTTATTATCTTGGGGTAATTTGAAAAATTTGATCCCCAAAGGATATTAAGATATGGGCGCACAGAGAAAAAACCGGCACCTGTCCACACAGGTGCCGGCATCAGACAGACCGGTACCGGAAATTGCCCCTGCCACGGAACTGGACCGCATCATTGTCAGAGGGGCCCGGGAGCACAACCTCAAAAATGTCGAAGTGGAGATCCCCAAAAAACAGCTGGTGGTCTTCACCGGGGTGTCCGGGTCCGGCAAATCCAGTTTGGCATTTGACACCATTTTTGCCGAGGGCCAGCGCCGATATGTGGAGTCCTTGTCCTCCTATGCCCGGCAGTTCATCGGCCAGATGGAAAAACCCCGGTATGACACCATTCGGGGGCTTTCCCCCACCATTGCCATCGAACAGAAAGCAGCCAGCAAAAACCCCAGGTCCACCGTGGGCACCATCACCGAAATTTATGATTACCTGCGGGTGCTATTTGCCCGGGTGGGAACCCAGTATTGTTTTCACTGCGGCAAAAAAGTGGGCCGGGGCCATGCCCAGGGCATGGTCTCCCAGATCATGGCCCTGCCGGCCGGTTCCAAAATCCTGATCCTGGCCCCGGTGGTGGAAAACCGCAAAGGCGAACACAGAGAACACCTGGCAGAACTCAAAAAACAGGGCTATGCAAGGGTCCGGGTGGACGGGGTGGTCCAGGATCTGGAAAATGTCCAGTCCCTGGCCAGAAACAAAAAACACCACATCGAGGTGGTGGTGGACCGACTGGTCATCAAAGCGGAAGGGACCTTTGAAGAGCGGCTCACCGATTCGGTGGAAGCAGCCCTGAAACTGGGGGGCGGCCAGATCATCGTGCACATCCTGGGCAGAGAGGACATAAAAATGAGCGAGGCCCGCTCCTGCTGCGGCATTGCCTACCCGGAGCTGTCCCCCCAGATATTTTCATTCAACTCACCTCTGGGCATGTGCCCGGACTGCAACGGCATCGGGACCCTGCTGTCCATGGACCCGGACAAGGTGGTCCCGGACAGGGACCTGAGCATCCGCCAGGGGGCGGTGAAACCGTGGAAAAACTATTTTATCAAAAATCCCCGGTATCAGAACGACAACTCCTGGGGCCTGGGCCAGCTCACCGCCATGGAGGAGCAGTGGGGCATCGATTTTGACCGGCCCTGGAAAAATCTGCCCAAACCCCAGCAGAATCTGCTTCTTTATGGGTCTGATACCAAAAAAATGCGGGTGAACTGGCACTCCGCCAAGATCCAGGGGGAGTTCACCCGGACCCATGAAGGGCTGCTCCACACCCTGATGCGGCGGTACCGCAACACCCAGTCGGAAAGCCAGAAAAAATATTATACTGAATTCATGACCGCCAGCACCTGTAGCGCCTGCCAGGGAAAGCGCCTCCGGGATGAGGTGCTCAGTGTCCGGATCCAGGGAAAATCCATCATTGATGTGACCGAAATGACAGTGAAAGAGGCCTACCGGTTTGTCTCTTCTCTGGATCTGTCCGGCAGCCGCAGGCTCATTGCCGCGGAACTGCTCAAGGAGATCCGGGACCGCTTAGGGTTTCTGGTGAATGTGGGCCTGGAATACCTGTCCCTGGACCGCAGCGGCCCCACCCTCTCCGGCGGGGAATCCCAGCGGATCCGCCTGGCTTCCCAGGTGGGTTCGGAACTCACCGGCGTGCTCTACATCCTGGATGAGCCCAGCATCGGCCTGCACCAGCGGGACAATATCAAGCTGCTCAAAACCCTGCAGCACCTGCGGGACATCGGCAACACCCTGATCGTGGTGGAACATGACCAGGAAACCATGGAAGCCTCGGACTGGATCGTGGATATCGGCCCGGGGGCAGGACATTTGGGGGGCCGGATCGTGGCCCAGGGCACCCCGTCCCAGATCCGTACCAACCCGGCCTCCATCACCGGAAAATTTCTCACCGGGGAAGAATCCATTGCCATTCCGGAGAAGCGCAAATCCCCTGCACCTGGAAAATGGATCACCATTGTGAAGGCAAATGAAAATAACCTCAGGCAGGTGACGGTGAAACTGCCCCTGGGGCTGCTGGTTGCGGTCACCGGCGTGTCAGGCGCCGGCAAATCCACCCTCATCAACCAGATCCTGTACCCTGCCCTGGCCGTGAAGCTGCACGAATCCCGGCTCAGCGTGGGAAAACATGAAAAGATCACCGGCCTGTCCCATCTGAACAAGGTCATCAATATCGACCAGAAGCCCATCGGCCGGACCCCGCGGAGCAATCCTGCCACCTATACCAAGGTGTTCGACCCCATCCGGGACCTGTTTGCCATGCTTCCGGAATCCAAAGCCAGGGGATACAAAAAGGGCCGGTACTCCTTTAATGTCAAGGGCGGCCGGTGCGAGGCCTGCAGCGGGGACGGGTATATCAAGGTGGAAATGCATTTTCTGGCAGATGTGTTTGTGCCCTGCGAGGTCTGCCGCGGCCGGCGGTTCAACCGGGCCACCCTGGAAATCACCTACAAAGGCCATTCCATTGCCGATGTCCTGGACCTGTCCGTGCACCAGGCCAGGGAGCTGTTCGATGCACACCCGAAAATCACCCAGATCCTGGATACCCTCATGGATGTGGGGCTGGCAATACAATATGTAAGCAATGGGCAAAGTTCATAACTTGCAGCCCTTCCCCTGGGAACTGTGGGGGATCAAGTCATCCTAAGAGACATATTCATTAGATTTTCAAC
>JAWOEP010000211.1:0-6406 GCA_046482705.1 Desulfotignum sp. | reverse complement strand
ACCGTTTTTAAACCCGGGAATGGCTGACAGCTGTTAACTATTAGCTGTTAGCTTTTAGCTGTCAGCTGCCAGGTACTAAACTTAACACTTTCATAAAAAACAAGGATAAACACCATGGCTGATACACGTGTAACCTTTTGCGGCGTAACATTTAAAAATCCTTTGGCAGCTGCCTCAGCCGAGCCCACCCTCAATGCCGCCAACATGAAAAAATGCATTGATGCCGGGGCCGGGGCAGTGATCGCCAAAACCATGACCGACTCGCCTGCCATGCGGGAGTTGACCCAGCGGGCCAAATGGCGGTTTCTCAATGCCAGACATGAGGTGTGCCACGGCAAGGTCCCAAGAAGCTTCAGCCTTTACAGCCGATCCGGCCTGGCCCTCGAACCGCCCGACGATTTCATGAAGGAGATCACCGAAACCCTGGCATATGCCCGTCAGCACGATGCCCAGGTCATAGG
This sequence comes from Desulfotignum sp., assembly GCA_046482705.1. Lineage (GTDB taxonomy): Bacteria > Desulfobacterota > Desulfobacteria > Desulfobacterales > Desulfobacteraceae > Desulfotignum. Next base: position 5,945 of record JAWOEP010000211.1, on the reverse strand, counting down.
ATCCATCGCCTCCACCACCCTGGATGGCTGGGTGGACCTGGGAAAACAGATGGAGGACGGCGGAGTGCCGCTGATCGAGCTGAATTTCGGGTGCCCCCACCCCAAGCTGATGCCCGGGGTGAGAACCGGCATGAACGTGGGACAGGATTTTGATTATGGGTGTGAAATTACCCAAAAGGTGGCAGATGCGGTAAATGTGCCCATCATAATCAAGGTTACGCCCCAGGTGACAGATCTGGTGCTGTTTTCAGACATGCTCCACAAAGCCGGGGCCCGGGCTGTCACCCTCACCAACCGGTTCATCGGATTTGTACCGGATATCGAGACCGGCAAGCCCTTGATTTACGGCAAGGCCGGGGTGGGCGGACCCTGGACCAAACCGTTGACCCTGCGGTGGATCAATGAGGTCCGGTGTGCTCTGGGGGACAAACTGGACATCACCGGCACCAACGGGGCTTATGACTGGCGGGATGTGGTCATGTTCATCATGAGCGGTGCCCATATTGTCCAGATGTGCTCGGCGGTCATGTGCTACGGGTATGAGTGGCTCACAAAGCAGGTGGCGGGACTGGAAACCTTTATGGATGACAAAGGGTATGCCACCATTGACCAGATGCTCGGAATCGCCACGGATGCATGCATGGAATATGGGGATATGCCCCATGAAAAAGCCGGTGTGGACCAAGAAAAATGCATCAACTGCGGCATGTGCCTGAAGGTGTGTTTTGCCGATGCCATGCAGCAGGGGGATGAGACCGTGTATGTGAAAGAAGAAAACTGCGTTGGATGCGGCGGGTGCCTGTCCGTATGCCCGGTCACGGGAACCATTGAAATGCAGCAGGTTTGATCATGTAAAGATACCACCATAAGGATGGTACCACCATAAATTTCAAACATTTATAAGGAGTAAAAAATGGACGGGAAAATGACGGTGAATGAAAGCGCCGGTACGGAAAACAGTTTTCAATGGAAAAACATGGAGTGGCTTGTTTTTCTGATCAGCGGAGGGTTTTTACTCCTGTTTGTGATTGCCTCCCTTATAAACAGTGAATTTGTGTCCGGCCAGGTCAATAAATTTTTCGGCCTGGCCTGTACCTATTTCGGGGCCTACTGGCAGTGGCTGCTGCTTCTAAATTTTCTCATCGCCATGGGTCTGGCGGTTTCCAGATACGGAGATGTCAGGCTGGGCAATATCGATGTCCCGGAGATGAGCACCTTCCGCTGGATCTCCATTATCATGTGTACGCTTTTGGCCGGGGGCGGGGTGTTCTGGTCGGCAGCAGAACCCATGTATTATTTTTTAACCACCCCGCCGGTGTTTGACGGGGTGGAATCCGCCACCAAAGCGGCGGTGGTGCCGGCCATGGAGCAGAGTTTTCTGCACTGGGGATTTCTGGCCTGGTCCATTTTAGGCACCCTCGGGGCGGTGGTACTTATGTATGTACATTACCACAAAGGCCATCCCCTTCAGGCCCGGGCCCTTTTATATCCTGTGTTTGGTGAAAAAATCATGAAAAACCGGCTGGGCCAGGTGGCCGAAGGATGTTCCATCCTGGCGGTGGCAGCCGGTACCATCGGTCCCATCGGTTTTCTGGGGTTGCAGATCTCTTATGCCCTGAACCAGATTTTCGGGATTCCGGATGCTTATATCACCCAGCTGGCCATTATCATTTCCCTGGTCATTGTATACACCATTTCTGCTGTCACCGGTCTACACAGAGGTATTCAGCTGTTGAGCCGGGTCAATGTCCTGCTCACCGTGGCACTGGTGGCGTTGATTCTGGTCATCGGTCCGGGCGGGTTTATTATTGACACCTTTACCCAGTCTATGGGTGCCTATATCAAAGATTTCACCGAGCTCAGCCTTTTCCGGGGCGATACCGGGTGGCTGTCCTGGTGGACCGTGTTTTTCTGGGGCTGGTTTCTGGGGTACGGCCCGCTGATGGCCGTGCTGGTGGCCCGGATCTCCCGGGGCAGAACCATCCGCCAGATCATGCTGTCAGTGGGGGTTATCGCACCCCTGGCCACCCATTTCTGGTTCACCATCCTGGGGGGAACCGGGATTTTCTTTGAAATGAACAACCCCGGCGTGATCTCCGGACCGCTCAATGATGCGGGGCTGCCGGCCGCCCTTCTGGCCGTGGTGGGACAGTTGCCCATGGCAGGTCTGCTCATTCCGGTGTTCTTGGTGCTGATTTTCATTTTCCTGGCCACCACCGGGGATTCCATGTCCCTGTCCATTGCCATCTGCGTCACCGGGGAAGATGATCCCCCCAAAGAGATGCGGGTGTTCTGGGCCATCGTCATGGGGGCGGTGGCAGCCATTCTCATCAAGATGGGGGCCGGCGGTATCGGGGCGCTCCAGTCCTTTATCGTGATCACAGCCGTGCCTGTGGGGTTTATCATGCTGCCCACGTTGTGGGGCGGTCCACAAATGGCAAAAACCCTTTACGAAGAGCAGTTTAAAAAATAGATCCGGCAGGACAGCAGGCGCCTGTCACAGGCGCCTGCTAAAGGAGATGTGATCATGAAAAAAAGAGAAGAACGCCTCATCCTGGGAAAAGGGCAATATGCAGATGACCTGGAATTTTTCAACATGGCCCACCTGGTGTTTGTGGGAAGTCCCCATGCCCATGCAAAGATTGTGTCCATTGACATTGAAAAGGCGCTTGCCCTGCCCGGGGTGATCACGGTGATCACCGGCAAAGAGGTGGCGGCCCATACCCGGCCCCTGCCGGTGCAGGCCAACTTTACCTCCAAAGGATGGACCTGGCGGCTGGCTCATGTGTATGCCATTCCTGCCGACAAGGTCCGGTGGCACGGAGAACCGGTGGCGGCAGTGGTGGCGGAAGATGAAGAAACCGCCCGGATGGCCGCGGATCTGGTTGAAGTGGTGTATGACATTCTGCCCCTGGCCGGGGACCTGCGCACCGCCCTGGCACCCGGGGCCCCAAAGGTCTATGATGACTGGGAAGACAACAAACAGGTGCACCTGGTGTTTGATTTCGGGGATCCGGACAAGGCGTTTGCCATGGCAGACCAGGTACTGCAGGTGACCAACCGGGAAGGCCGGGTCACAGGCGTGCCCATCGAGCCCCGGGGGTGTGTGGGGATGTATGACACAAAAAATGACACCCTGGAGATGTGGGGGTCATTCCAGACACCGTTTTTGTCCCGGCACAACATTGCCGCCACCCTGGGAATTCCCGAGGCAAAGGTGAAAATCAATGCCGTGGATATCGGCGGGGCATTCGGCCTGAAGATCCATGCGTGGAAGGAAAATGTGGTGGCCCTGGCCTCAAAGCTCACAGGCCGGCCCGTGAAATGGATGGAGCCCCATCGGGATTTCATGGCCACCGGCCCCCACCAGCGGGATGTGTTCTGGGATGGAACCATTGCATTCAAGAACGACGGGACCCTGCTGGGGCTCAAGGCCACGGTGTTTCATGACCTGGGGGTGGAAAGCACCAACAAGGGCATTGCCGCCTTGAGCATCTTCCCGGCCTGCTCCTCGCCCACCAACATGTACAAATGGGTGGGCATGCATGTGGAAGGTGTCGGCACGGTGACCAATAAATCCTTTTATTGTGCCTACCGGGGCTATGGCAAGGACAAAGGCATCAAGTTCATCGAGGCGGCCATCAACCAGGTGGCAAAAAAACTGGACATGACCCCGGAAGCGATCCGGATGAAAAACTTTATTCAACCGGATGAATTTCCCTATCACCAGATCAACAATTATGTCCTGGACAGCGGCGATTATCCGGCTGTGCTCAACAAAGCCATAGAAATGGCAGATTTGGAGGGATTTCGGAAACGCAAAAAAGCGCTGGCCGGCCAGGGGCGGTACCTGGGCATCGGCCTGATCACCGCCATCGAGCCGGCCGGGGTAGCCGTGCCCAACTGCCAGATGGGGGGCATCACCGAAGCCCGGGTCCTGATTACGCCGGACGGCAGTGTGGAAGTACACTCCGACCGCACCGAAATAGGGCAGGGCGTAGAAATCTCCCATGCCACCATTGTGGCCGACATCCTGGGCATGGATATGGCCCATATCCATGTGAAACGGGTGACATCCGATTTTATCGGCCAGGGGCCTCTATCCAGCAGAGGTGCGGTGTTTCCGGCCAGTGCCGTGGCCAAGGCTGCCAAACTGCTGCGCAAAAAAGTGGTGCAGTGTGCCGGGTCTCTGATGAAGATTCCTGCGGACCAGGTGGTGCTGGAAAAAGGATATATCTATCCGGCGGATGCACCGGAAAAAAAGATCTCCTATGCACAGTTTGCAGACAAGATGTTTTTCTTTCCCGGTCCCAGGGGGTTGGATCCGGAGATTTTAAAGGCCCATGATCATCTCTTGGATGTGACCACCACCTGGTACAGCCCCACCACGCCGGAAAGCGGGTCGTCCTACACCTCTTTCTGCGTGTCTGCAGACATTGCAGTGGTGGAGGTGGACATCGACACCGGTGTGACACAGATTGTCAAATATGTGCATGTGCATGATGCCGGTACCGTCATCAATGCCCAGGTAGTGGACGGCCAGATCCATGGAGGGATTGTCCAGGGCATAGGCGAAGCACTGTACGAAGGGCTCAATTATGATGAAAACGGCCAGTTGATGAATACCTCGTTTTCCAATTATTTAATTCCTACGGCGGTGGAGGCCCCGGATATCGAAATTGCCCACCTGGAGACCCCGTCTCCGTTTTCTGAAACCGGCAGCAAAGGCATGGGCGAGGCCCCCATTATCGGCAGCAAGGCTGTGATCCTGGATGCTATCGAAGATGCATTGTCGGAATTCGGCATCCGGGTCAATGATGCACCTGCCACCCCGGAAAAGGTGAGAAAATGGATCCGCCAGGCTTCCGGGCAAAACCAATGAATAACAATTTTATGCAGTCGACCTATGGACAGGGAGATCAGAATCCATGAAAATGCCATTGACATTTATTTTAAATAATCAGCAGACAACCCTTGAGGTAGATGCCCGCCAGACACTTCTGGAAGTGCTGAGAAACCAGGGGGGCATGACCAGTGTCCACCGCAGCTGTGAAGAAGGGGAATGCGGGGCCTGCACCGTGCTGCACAATGATGAACCGGTGAACGCCTGACTGGTTCTGGCTGCCTCGGTACAGGGGGCATCTGTGGTGACATCAGAAGGCCTGGTGAAAAACGGACAACCCCATCCGTTGATGAAAGCGTTTACAGATGAACTGGGGATCCAGTGCGGTTTCTGCACCCCGGGGATACTCATGAACGCCTATGCCCTCATCAACCGGGCAGGAGACAACCTGCTTACCGACCAGGTGATCCGCAAAACCCTGGAGGGAAACCTGTGCCGGTGCACCGGGTATGTCAATATCATCAAATCGGTGCATACCGCCCAGAAGGCAAAACTTGCCGGTGAATGGTGGTAGAAAAAATGAAACAGCGCGTTTCACAAAGGGGGGAAATATGCCGGACAACTGCACAGGAAACAATGCAATGGAAAACAGTGTCATGAAAAATTTTATCGGATCCAGGGCCATGCCGGATCTGGTGTACCATTCGCCAAAAGAGATCAGTGACCTTCTGACCTTGGTTGACACCCACGGGACCAGTGCCAGGGTGGTGGCCGGGTGCACCGATTTTATTCCGTCTGTCAGAACCGGACGGTGGTGCTTTGACCAGGAACTCAATCTCATTGATATATCAAAAATGCCGGTACTCAATCAGATAGAAAAAACAGATGATGTGCTGAAAATCGGGGCCGGGGTCAGTTTAACCCGGATCCTGGAGTCGCCGGAAATAAAAGAAGGCTGTCCGGTGCTGGCACAGGCAGTGGAGCAGATGGCCTCTTTGCAGGTGCGCAATACCGCCACCATGGGCGGCAATATCTGCATGGCCTCTCCGGCCGCAGACACAGTACCGCCCCTGCTGGTGTCAGATGCCTGGGTGATAATCCA
>JAWOEP010000167.1:0-22680 GCA_046482705.1 Desulfotignum sp. | reverse complement strand
CCTGACACCGGGAAAGGTCACCGGCATTGTGGGAGAGTCCGGGTGCGGCAAAAGCGTTACCGCCCTGTCTGTCATGGGGCTGGTTCCCAGTCCGCCGGGCCGGGTGGTGGACGGAAAAATCCTGTTTCACCAGAAAAACCTGCTGGACCTGAACATCAGGGAACTGCGTAAAATCAGGGGCGCGGGCATTGCCATGATTTTCCAGGAACCCATGACTTCACTGAATCCCGTGTACACCATCGGCAACCAGATTTCAGAAATGTTCCGGCTCCACAAGGGATACAGCAAAAAGCAGGCCCTGGAAGCCGCCGTTGACATGCTGGAGCGGGTCCAGATCCCCTCCCCCCACAAACGGGTCAATGAATTTCCCCACCAGCTGTCCGGGGGCATGCGCCAGCGGGCCATGATTGCCATGGCCATGTCCTGCGACCCGGAAATCCTGATTGCGGACGAACCCACAACAGCCCTGGATGTAACGGTCCAGGCACAGATCCTGGATCTGATGCACCGGCTCAAGGATGAATTTTCCACCGCCATCCAGCTCATCACCCATGATTTGGGGGTAATTGCGGAAATGGCAGACCAGGTGGTGGTGATGTATGCCGGCCAGGTGGTGGAACAGGCCGGCACCAGTGAACTGTTCCAGCACACCCTTCACCCTTACACCCGGGGCCTTCTGGCCTCCATTCCCGTGCTGGGGCACCGCACCCTGGGAATGGATGAAGACCTGACGGAAATAAAGGGTATGATTCCCAGCCTCTACGACCTGCCTGCCGGGTGCCGTTTCAGCAACCGGTGCCCCCGGGTCATGGACAAATGCAGTACCCATCTTCCTGAACTGACAGAAATGAACGGCGGGCATCAGGTCAGGTGCTGGCTGCACACGAAAGGCACAACCCCATGAAAACCCCCCTGGCTGCCGTCACAGACCTGAAAGTGCATTTTCCCATAAAAAAAGGCATCCTGGCCAGGACCGTGGGATATGTATATGCGGTGGACGGCATCAGTTTTGACATCATGCCCGGAGAAACCGTCGGGATCGTGGGAGAATCAGGCTGCGGCAAAACCACGGCCGGTATGGCCATGGTCCAGCTCACCCCCATCACTTCCGGGACCGTGCAGTGGAAAGGCACGGACATGGCCGCCATGAACCGCTCCGGCCTCCGGGCCCTGCGCAGGGAGATGCAGCTGATATTCCAGGATCCTTATTCATCTTTGAACCCCAGAATGACGGTGCGCCAGATCCTGTCGGATCCCATGGATGTCCATGATATGTTCACCGGCCGGCAGCGAAAAGAGCGCATCGATTTTCTTCTAGACACGGTAGGGCTTTCCCCTGGCCAGGCAGATCTGTATCCCCATGAGTTTTCCGGGGGACAGCGCCAGCGCATCGGCATTGCCAGGGCCCTGGCACTGGATCCCACCCTGATCATCGGAGATGAACCGGTATCTGCCCTGGATGTCTCCATCCAGGCCCAGATCATCAACCTGCTCAAACGCCTGAAACGCGATTTCAACCTGTCTTTGATCATCATCTCCCATGACCTGGCCGTGGTGGAATACATCTGCGACCGCATCATTGTGATGTACCTGGGCAAAATTGTTGAAGCAGCTGATTACGCCTCGTTGTACAAAGATCCGAAACACCCTTATACCCGGACCCTGATGTCCGCCATTCCCGTGCCGGATCCTGCACACCGCACCAGGCGGATCATTTTAAAAGGGGATGTGCCCACCCCCATCAACCCGCCCGGCGGGTGCCGGTTTCACACCCGGTGCCCCGACCGCATGGATATCTGCGACAAACAGGAACCGGCCATGCAGCGGTTCGGAGACCGCCACACCGCTGCCTGTCACCTGTATACAAAAAAAGATGCAACCCCTTTGTCCATCAACCCCAATTAAAGGAGAAAAAACCATGAAACACAAATTGATGACCTTCATCCTTGCCGCCATGCTGGTGATGCCGGGTATGGCCCTGGCAAAATCAGACCTGGTGATTGCCGTGGATTCCCCGCCCAAGAGCATGAATCCCCACAGTTACAATTCAGATGCCAACCTGTCCTACATGGCCAATTTTTTTGACGGTCTGCTCCAGAGACCAGCCCCTGAAGGAAAACTGGCACCGGCCCTGGCCTTGGAATGGGACCGCAAGGATGCCCTGACCTGGGAGTTCAAACTCAGAAAAGGGGTGAAATTCCACAACGGCAACCCGTTTACTGCCGAGGATGTCAAATTCACCTTTGAGCGTATGAAAGATCCGGAGTTCTCCAAATTTTTAAACATTGCCAACTCCATTGCTTCCATTGAAACCCCTGATGATTTTACCGTGATTTTTAAAACCGAAAAACCTGTGCCCTGGTTTGCGGAAACCATGCACCAGAATTTTATCGTGGACAAGGAATCTTCCCTGGAACGGGATTCAGGGGATTACAACACCAAACCCATCGGCACCGGGGCCTATAAATTTGTGGAATGGGTCAAAGGATCCTATATCAAGATGGAAGCCAACCCGGACTACTGGGAAGGGGCCCCTGTTTTTAAAACCGTTGAGATCAAACCCATTACAGAAGCCGCCACCCGGTTTGCCGCCATTGCCACCCGCCAGGCCCATATCCTGAGCGGCGTGCCCATCCCCATGATCGAGCAGATCAAAAAAAATCCCGGTGTTGAAGTGGTTTCCAGGCCTGCCCGCCGGGCCATCTACATGGACATCGGCAACAAACCCGGCACCCCGTTTGCCGATATCCGGGTGAGAAAAGCCATTGCCATGGCCATCAATGAAGATGAAATCGTATCCACAGTGATGCGGGGCCAGGCTACCGCCACCGCCCAGGTACCGGATACAGCCACCATCGGGTATGACCCTGACTTGAAGCGGCTGCCCTATGATCCGGAACAATCCAAAGCCCTGCTCAAAGAAGCCGGATATGAAAACGGGTTCGAGATCACCATTGCCGGTCCCAATGACCGGTATGTCAATGACAAACAGATCTGTGAAGCCGTTGCCAGATACCTGGCCAGAATCGGCCTTACTGTCAACCTGGATGTGAAACCCAAATCCATCTTTTTTGATGAACTGTCCTCCAACAAACACGACTTTTATCTGATCGGATGGATGGACGGGTCCTATGACTTCGGCCGTTCAGCCCAGCTTCTGCTCCACACCGTGGATCCGGACAAAGGCCTCGGGGTTTATAACGGTGCCATGTATTCCGATCCTGCGCTTGATGAAATGATCATCGCTTCCAGTTCTATTCTGGACAGAGATGAAAGACGGGCCGCTCTCCAGGCCATCAACAAAAAATCTGTTGAAGATATCGCCTGGATTCCGCTGCACTATCAGCAGGATGTGTATGCCGTGTTAAAGGCTGCCAATGTCACTTTCACACCCCGGCCCGACATGTGGATCGTGGCCAAGGAAATCAAGAAGTAACCGTCTGGACGTCATCAACCGTTAATCACAACAAGGGGCAGTCCCGGGCTTTTTTCCGGGGCCGCCCCTGAACCGGATACATTGTGGGAAGATATATTTTTCAGCGCATATGCCAGGGGGTGGTGGTACTTTTAGCCGTATCCTTTATCTGCTTTCTGATATTCAGGTTCACCGGAGACCCGGTCCTGATGCTGGCAGGCAAATACGCCACCCAGCAGGAACGCGAACAGGTAAGAATCGCCTATGGACTGGACCGCCCTTTTTATGTGCAGTATGCCAATTTTCTGGGCAATGCCCTGAAGGGAAATTTCGGCAAATCCTATATCTCCCAGGTGGATGCCCTGGACACCATTTTAGAACGGTTCCCGGCCACATTTGAACTGGCTCTCACCGCCATTTTTATTTCCCTTACAGCAGGGGTCCTGCTGGGCGTGGTGGTGTCCATCAAACCCGGAAGCCTGGTTTCCCGGGCCATCATGGCCGGTTCCCTGGGGGGCATATCCATTCCCACTTTTTTGATGGGGATTTTATGGGTCATGCTGTTTGCCGTTTATCTGGAGTGGCTTCCGCCTTTCGGCCGGGGAGAAACCGTGCAGATCGGACCCTGGCGTACCGGCTTTCTGACCCTGGACGGCCTCAAGCACATCATCATGCCGGCGTTGACCCTGTCCGGATACCAGCTGGCCGTGATTCTGCGCCTCACCCGGGCCGGGATGCGCGAGGTGTTGTCTGAAGAATACATCAAAACCGCCTGGTCCAAAGGATTGTCCCCGTTCACAGTCATTGTCAAGCATGCCCTGCGCAACGTGCTCATTCCCGTGGTCACCATTGCGGGTTTGAGCTTCGGGGAACTCATTGCATTTTCCATTGTCACGGAATCCATTTTCCAGTGGCCGGGCATGGGCAATCTGCTGCTGGTGTCCATTTTTGAAACCGACCACCCTGTTATCGTCACCTATATCATGATGGCGGCCTTTATTATTCTTTCCATCAATATTCTGGTGGACCTGCTGTATGCATGGCTGAACCCCAAAATTCAATACAACTAGGGAACCCATGATCAAGAACATACTACAATCAAACCTTGTTTACAGCTTTGTCAGGGACATCTCCGCCATGACAGGGGCCCTGCTGCTGGTGATCTTTATCTTCTGCGCCCTGTTTGCCCACATCCTGGCCCCCATGGACCCGTATGAACTTACCACGGTGGAGCTGTCCAATTCGCTGATGGCCCCGGCATGGATGGAAACCGGCAGTCTGTCCTTTCCTCTGGGCACGGATGACCAGGGCCGGGGCATATTGTCCACCATATTGTTCGGCCTGCGCACCTCGCTTATGGTGGGATTTTCCGTGGTGGTGGTATCCAGCATCCTGGGTATTTTTTTCGGTATGCTGGGCGGCTATTACGGCGGTATTCTGGATGCCTTTATCATGAGAACCGCAGACACGGTTTTTGCCTTTTCCACCACCCTGCTGGCCATTCTGCTGCTGGGCATCTTTCAGAGCCGCAATATCTGGACCGTGGTGTTTGCCATCTGCATTGCCGGGTGGGTGAAGTACGCCCGCACCATCCGGGGAACGGTGCTGGAAGTCAAGGAAAATGCCTATATTACGGCTGCCAAAGCCTCGGGTGCCAAAGATTTCAGAATATTGTTCCGGCATGTGCTGCCCAATGCCCTGCCCCCTGTTTTTGTGCTCATGGCCGTGGACCTGGCCGTTGTGATCATGCTGGAAGCCACTTTAAGTTTTCTGGGGGTGGGGGTGCCCATCACGGAACCCTCCCTGGGCATGATGATCTCCATCGGCAAAAACTACATCTATGCGGGCATGTGGTGGATGGTGCTGTTTCCCGGCATGACACTGATTCTGCTGGTGGTGGCCATCAACCTGTTTTCCGACTGGCTCAGGGATGAGATGAATCCCAGGCTGGCGCTGCGGTCCTGATCCCGTGCCCCGGGTTCCTGCTGCTGATTTTTACCACGAACAACACCAAGGCCACGAAAAATGGAATTTACAGATATCGACCGGTTTCTGGATGATTTTAAACATATTGTAAACACAGACTCTGCTTCCGGAAACAATGACGGCGTGCTGAAAGTCGCACATTTTTTTCAGGAACGGTTTTCCCGCCTGGGCATGGCCTGTGGTATACAACTGCCGGGAAACGGTACGGTTCCCTGCCTCAAGGCCACCCTTGGGGACCCGCCCCATGATATGATGTTACTGGGCCACATGGATACGGTTTTCCCTGAAGGCGAGGCAGCCCAAAGGCCCTTTTCCCTCCAGGACAACCGGGCCCGGGGACCCGGGGTCTGTGATATGAAAGGGGGACTCCTGGTGGCGCTGCATGCCCTGGAAACCCTGAAAAAAACCGGGGACCTGGACAAAATGTCTGTCTGCGTGCTGTTCAACGGGGATGAAGAGACCGGTTCCACCCAGTCCCGGCCCCTGATCCTGGAGACGGCCAAAACCTGCCGCCGGGTCCTGGTGTTTGAACCCTGCCGGCCGGATTATCATCTGGTGAACCAGAGAAAAGGCGGGGGATGGTTTCACCTGGCGGTCACAGGCAAAGAAGCCCATGCCGGGGCAGATCCCCACAAGGGCGTCAATGCCGTGGTGGAGCTGGCCCACCTGGTTCCCCTGATCCAGGATCTCAATGATGAAAACCTGGGCACATCCGCCCAGGTAACAGTGATCAGCGGCGGGGACAAAATCAATATCATTCCTGCATATGCCAAAGCATCCGTGGATGTCCGGATTCTGGACCCCAAAGAAAAACAGCGGGTGGAGGATTTTTTCTTCCGGCTTTCCCGAAAACGGTTGTTTGCACAATCATTTATCAAAGTCTCCGGCTGTATTGACCGCCCCCCCATGACCGCCACCCCGGAAAGTCTGGCCATGCAGGACCTGATCATGACCCAGGCCCGAAAAATGGGCATCACAATGGGGGCCATCACCACGGGGGGATGTTCCGACGGCAACCTGACCGCATCAGTGGGTATTCCCACCATTGACGGGCTGGGCCTCGTGGGCGCCAATTCCCACAGAAACGATGAATACGTGGAACTGGAAAGTATTCCAAAGATGGTTACCCTGATCAGCCGGGTCTGCCGGCAGCTGGCAGGCAATTAATCCATAACAAACCCAAAACAAAGGGGAAATGCTAAAAAGACCGGATGTCCTCCACCACAAAAGGGGTGCTCTGGATGGCCATACTCCTTTTTTTCACCCAGATCCGGGCCATACTCACGGACTCTCCTTCAATATTGGTCATGCTGGCCAGTTCCTCGGCAAATCCGATATCATGTATTTTAAACTCATAATAAAAAGTATTGGGTGTGAACGGATCCACAATAAGGATAATTTTTTCCAGGTCCCAGGGATGTTTCCTCGGGGACCCGGAAAAAGGCACATGGTTTTTTTTATCCACGTGACCGGATTTTTTATATGCCTGTATTTCTAATTTTTCTATAGGTTCCAGTATTGACAATGTCATGAATGTTCTCCTGTGCAGTAACAAAATTTAATCATGCCCATGAAAGCCATTATACTGGGTTTTAAAAAAAAACGAAGTAATTTTTTTCATCAGTTCTGCTGTTTCATCCGTTCCACAACATCAGCCACCCGCTCACCCCCGGGCGTGGCAGCGTCAGGATTTATCTCCACCAGCGCTTCCCATGCTGCCAAAGCACCTGCCAGGTCATTTAAATCCGCCATAAGAACAACCCCTTTGTTGAACAATGCCGTTTCAAAACCAGGAGATACAGCCACTGCACGGTCAAAGGCCTGGATGGCTTTTTCAGGCTGTCCGGACCGCCGGTACATTACCCCCAGATCAGTTATGACACCGGGATTTTCAGGCGCCAGGGCCAGTGATTTTTCATATGCCTGGATGGCTGCATCAAACTGGTTGGTATCAAAAAACAGGTGACCCAGTTTTGCCCAGGCCTTGGCATCTTCCGGATTCTGTTCCAGATATTTTTCAAGCTCCGAAATCCGGGCATCCGTTTCAGCTGGAGTGTCGGGTGCCGGCGGTCCAGTGGCGTCAGCATGCATATGGTCGGCTGATGGTTCTTGTGCCAGTTTAAAAGATGTATAGGCAGCACCAAGAATGAATCCGGCTGTAATGGAAACCAGGATGGCCATATAAAAGGTCTGACGGGTTATAGTTCCGGTATTTTTTTTCTTCATGTCTTTTTCCATGGGTATTTTCTCTCCTTCTGAAATGCACGGACAGACCTGCCGGCTGTAAAAAAGCCCCTGATCCGGTCTCGGGCCAGGGGCTTTTTATTTTCAAGCCATGATATGGCTTTTAAACAAGTAAAATGGTCAGCTAGTCAACAGTTACGTTTGCAGCAGCAGGGCCTTTCTGACCGTTTTCAATGTCAAAGGTTACATGATCGCCTTCATTCAGCGATCTGAATCCTTCTCCATTGATTCCGGTGTGATGCACAAATACATCTTCTCCATTTTCCTGTTCAATAAATCCAAAACCTTTTGCGTCATTAAACCATTTTACAATACCTTTAGCCATATTGGCACTCTCCTGTATAAAAAATAAACATAAATCGGTTTCCAGCGGTCTTCCAACCAATGAAAAAAACCTGAAGAAACCATCTGTGACTGCATACCAGCAGCACAGGTTGGTTTATCGTATCGCATCACAATCAAATGTCAAGCATAATATCCTGCAAACAGTACGTGCAGTATTCATGGATGGCTGAATACTGTCCTTCCTTCACTGGTTGCATCTTTGATACCACCCTGGCCCGGCCGGTCGCACCACTGCAATCTTTATCCCCATCCATGAAATTATTGTGAACGCCAAGTACCTGAAAATACATATTATTATAACCCGATATTTTTATGCTTTCAGACTGGCATGTATTGTGCTGTTATTCTTCCAAATTAATGCCGGATAACCCAAGAATTATAAAATGCAAGGAGAAGCAGAAAATGGAAAAAATAGCAGTAGTAGGGTGTGGTTCATACATGGATCAGGGATATGGATGCCCGGGGGAATGGCGGTGTCTAAAGGCCGCAGCCCTGGGGGAAGGAAAATTTGAGGAACCGGCAGCAGTTGTGGCATTTATCAAATGTGAGTGCCCGGGCAGGACGGTATTGCCGGCCCTGGGCATGGCAGCCAAAATTTCTGAAATCAAACCGGATAAAATCTATTTAAGTTCCTGTCTTGTGAATGCCAGACCAGGGTGTCCCTATACGGCTGCCGAAGATCTGGCCGCACTCATCCAGGAAAAGACCGGTACAGAAGTGATTATGGGAACCCATGATTATCATTGATTTCTCTTATGACACCTTACATTCAATGATCAATTTTGAACTTGTGAAAAGTTTTCCAGAAACCATACACAAAATTTGTTGACCAGAGATTTTAAAGAAAGGAAAATTCCATGGCAGAAGCTGTCATAAAACTTGGTAAAAAAAAGCAGACAACCACATTCATGGACAAGGTCAAGGAGATTCTGCCTGAAGGCGGAAACCTGAATGCCTGTCTCACCTGCGGGGCCTGTGCCTCGGGCTGCCCTGCCACAGGGCTTGCCGATATGGATCCCAGAAAATTTCTGCGCATGGCCGCCCTGGGCATGGATGAAGAAATTGCCGCATCCAACTGGCCCTGGATGTGCACCATGTGCCAGCGCTGCATCTATGTCTGCCCCATGAAAATCGATATCCCCCAGCTGGTTTTCAATGCCAGGGCCCTGCGGCCCAGAGAAGAACGGCCCAAAGGAATCTTAGGCTCCTGTGACATGGCATTGAAAAATGATACCACCTCTGCCATGGGTACCACGGAAGAGGATTTTGAATTTGTTATAGAAGACGTACTCGAAGAATACAGAGAAGCCCAGCCGGAATTTGCCGACATGGAAGCACCCATTGACAAGCAGGGGGCGGAGTTTTTTCTGAACCAGAACTCCAGGGAACCGGTTACAGAACCGGATGAACTGGTGCCCTTGTGGAAGATCCTGCACCTGGCCGGGGTGGACTGGACCTACGGCAGCAAAGGCTGGGCCGGGGAAAACTACTGCATGTTTCTGGCAGACGACGAAGCCTGGAAACATGTCACTGAAATGAGTGTCAAACAAGCCAACAAGCTGGGGTGTAAGACGTTTCTCAATACAGAGTGAGGGCACGTGACATTCTCAGTCCGGGCCGGACTGAAAAAATTCAACCTGGAACATAATTTTGAAGTAAAAAATCTGTATGAATACTATGCCAAGTGGATACGTGAAGGCAAGCTCAAGGTCAATTCCGACTGGAACAAGGACCTGGGCATCAAATTCACGGTACAGGATCCCTGCCAGATCGTGCGCAAAAGCTATGGAGACCCCATTGCCGAAGACCTGCGCTTTGTGGTCAAATCCGTGGTGGGAGAAGAAAATTTTGTAGATATGCAGCCCAACCGCTCCAACAACTTCTGCTGCGGCGGGGGCGGCGGTTTCCTGCAGTCCGGGTTCAAGGAGGAACGCCTGGAGTACGGCAAAATAAAAGACGATCAGATCAAGGCCACCGGTGCGGATTACTGCATTGCCGGCTGCCACAATTGCCATGCCCAGATCCATGAACTGAGCGAACACTATGGCGGCAACTACCCGGTGGTGCATCTGTGGACCCTCATCTGCCTGTCCATGGGGATCTTAGGCCCCAACGAACGAGAATACTTAGGAGATGATCTCAAAGAAGTCAACGTGTTCCACCCGGAAACCGCCATGTAGGGCTGTATTCTGATTGTCTGACCGTTTAGTAACTGCCGTGGCCTGGCAGGCACAAAAAACATGAAAGAATAATGCTGAATATGGGCCGGTCCCATTCAAGGGGCTGGCCCCTTTTTGTCCCGCACCCTGCCCTGTTGACATTTTTTTTTAGTCATCCTCCTGTCCCGCCGCACGGTGGATTCATTTTTTTTTCCGTCAATCCATCGATTTCAGGCCCTCAGCTGTCATATTATTTACCATGAAGATCACGAAGAATGGATTTCTTCGTGATCTTCGTGCGCTTCGTGGTTTAAAAAATCAATTTAAATTCATCCCGTATGTTTCCTGATATGAAATTTTCACACATAATCAGACCTGCATCAGATAAAAGTTGACAAACAGCAAACATTCAGGTAGCCAGAAACCTAAGGGTACAAAAACTGGGCAACCAAAATTTTTTCCAACCACAGCAGCAAATCTGCAAAAAAAGGAGACGTCAGCATGAAAAAATCGGGTGTAAAACAAAGTGTTTTAGTAACAGGGGCGGCCGTTCTGGTGATCTTTGCCATGGGATGTATTCTTCCCGCCTTTGCCGGCACCGTAAAATTCGGCCATGTGGCCCCGCCCTTCCACGGCCAGGCCAAAGGCGTTGATGCCTTTGCCGATTATGTGAAAGAAAAAACCAACGGCGCCATCGACATTGCCACCTTCCCGGCTGGCCAGCTGGGCGGGGAACGCTCCATGGCCGAACAGGTCCAGGCCGGCACCCTGCAGATTGCAGCCTTGACCACGGCGGTTCTCCAGAACTTTGTGCCCCAGTGCGCCATTCTGGACATGCCCTTTATTTTCCCGGACCGCAAAACCGCTTATGCCACGCTGGACGACCTGGAAGTCCAGGAAAAGATCTTTTCCTTTTTCCCCAAAAAAGGATTCATCGCCATCGGGTGGACAGAAAACGAAATCCGGGATTTCACCAACAACAAGCGCCCTGTGCGCACCCCGGATGATGTCAAGGGTCTCAAAGTCCGGGTCATGAACTCCCCGGCCTACCTGGACACCTTTAAGCAGCTGGGGGCATCACCTGTTGCCATTCCCTTTCCTGAAACCTACAATGCCCTGCAGACCGGTGTCATCGATGCCCAGGAAAACCCCATCCTCACCTCCATTCTCATGAAATTCACCGAAGTCACCAAATATGTAACCCGCACCCAGCACTGCCTCACCGAATGTATCATTGTGGTGTCTGTGGATTACTGGGAAAGCCTGACCAAAGAACAGCAAAAGATCTTCAGGGAAGCGGCAAAACTGTGCATCGACACCAACCGGACCGTCAATGCAGCCCTGCATGATTCTCTGCCCAAAATCAACATGTCCATTGATGAATACGCAAATGCCAACGATATTGACATTATTTATCTGACACCGGAAGAACGCGAAGTGTTCCGCGTGGCCATGACTCCGGTGTGGGACAAATACCGCGAAAAAATCGGTGATGATCTGTTTGATTTTGTCCTGGACAAAATTGCAGCACACAAACAATAAAACCGGCCGGTGCCGGCAGCCATATCCGCCGGTACCGCTTTTCAAATAAATAACGCCCATGCCCTTGCGGGCACAACTAAGAATGAAAGCTCTTAGCTGTTAGCTTTTAGCTGTTAGCTTTTAGCTTTTCGCTGAGTACTGATGACTGATGGCTGATGACTTTCATATAAAATAAGCAGAGCTGCTGAAACCTTTGTTTTCAGCCGCTTTTTCAGGAGGCCCTGCCTTGCAGCGATTTTTCAGTTTTATCAACCGCGCGGAAAACATCACCCTGGTGTGGACCATCCTGGTCCTGGCGGCCATCGGGTTTGTTCAGGTGATCGCCCGGTATGTTTTCAATTATTCTTTTACCTGGTTTGAAGAACTGGGCCGGTATGTGGGGGTTTTTGTAGCGTTTTTAGGGGCATCCATCGGGGTGCGCACCGGCAGCCATTTTACCATGGATCTTGTGGTATCCCATATGGGCCGGCCCTGGCAGGGCGTGGTCCGGGCGCTCACCAACTGCCTGTCAGCCGCGTTTTTCTTTATTGTGGCGTATCATTCCTGGAAAATCGTGCTGCGCATGTACGGATATGAAACCACCTCCCCCACCATGCAGATCCCCATGTATATCGCCTACCTGCCCATACCGGTATTTTCCATTTTCATCGGCATCCGGTTTCTGATACAGGCGTTCAGACAGGGCCTGAAAGGGGCAACCCCATGATCCTGACCATCTGCATCTGCTTTGGCATACTTTTGTTTTTAGGGGTACCCATTGCCGTAATCCTGGGGGTGACCACCCTGGTGTCCCTGGTGTTTTTTTCCTCCACACCGCTGACCATCATCACCCAGCAGCTGTTCAATGCCCTGGACCAGTTTGTGCTTCTGGCCATTCCTTTTTTCATCCTGGCCGGTGCCGTCATGACCCGCGGCGGTATTGCCAGACGTCTCATCGCCTTTGTCAACGCCCTGGTGGGGTGGTTCCCCGGAGGCCTTGCCATGGCCGGGATCCTGGCCTGCATCTTTTTTGCCGCCATCTCCGGATCTTCTCCTGCCACGGTGGTGGCCATCGGCTCCATCATGATTCCGGCCCTGGTCAAGGCCGGCTACGGCGAAAAATTTTCCTTGGGTCTGATCACGGTGTCCGGCTCTTTAGGGATCGTGATTCCGCCCTCCATACCCATGATTCTCTACTGCCTGGTCATGAATGTATCTGTGTCGGAAATCTTCATGGCCGGGGTGATGCCGGGACTGCTCATCGGGTTCTGCCTGATGGTGTATACCTTTTTTGTGGCAAAGAAACACAACTGGCGTATTGCACAGAAAGCCTCATTTTCCCGGCTGATCCAGACAGGCAGAGAAGGCATCTGGGCCCTGGCTTTGCCCTTTATAGTGCTGGGGGGTATTTATTCAGGGGTGTTCACCCCCACGGAAGCGGCTGCCGTTTCCGTGGTCTATGCCCTGTTTGTGGAGATGGTCATCTACCGGGAGTTCGGCCCCAAGGACCTGACAGGCGTATGCCAGGAGGCAGCTGTACTGTCTGCCTGCCTGCTGTTTATTTTGTCCTGTGCCATGACCTTTATCTGGCTGCTCACCGCCGAGCAGGTGCCCCACCAGCTGGCAGACATCATCTTCCAGTATATTGACAGCCCCTGGATGTTTCTGCTCACGGTGAATATCTTGTTTTTGATCCTGGGATGCTTCATGGATGATGTGTCCGCCATGCTCATTCTGGCACCGCTGTTTTTGGAAACCCTGAACCGATACGGTATCGACCTGGTACATTTCGGCATCGTCATGGTGCTCAACATCCAGATGGGTATGCTCACCCCGCCCTTCGGCCTGAACCTGTTTGTGGCATCGGGCATCACCAGAGAACCCATCATCAAAATCGCCCGGGGCGTGGCCCCGTTTCTGGTGATCATGCTGGCCTGCCTGATGCTGGTCACCTACATCCCCTGGATTTCTTTGGCGTTACCCAACTGGATACTCAAATAACAGCCGGCATAAAGGAGACTGCATTGATACCACCGGACCTGACAAAAAAATTTACCGCCATTGTGGATCCGACCCGGTGGCTGGACAAAAAAGAACAGCTCTTCTGCTATGCCTATGACGCGTTTGTGGAAGAATCCATGCCTGATGCCGTGATTTTCCCTGAAACCACCGATGAGGTGTCACAAATTCTGGCCCTGGCCTCGGCCCACAAAATCCCGGTCACGGGCAGGGGCGCGGGTACCTCGGTGTGCGGGGCCCCGGTGCCGGCACACCACGGCCTGGTAATCTGTTTTTCCAAGATGGAACGGATCATTGAAATCAACACCAAAGACCGGTACATCATTGTGGAGCCCGGGGTGGTGAATGCAGATGTCCAGGCAGCCCTGGCCCCTTACGGTTTTTTCTTTCCCCCGGACCCCGGGTCCATGAATTCTTCCACCATCGGCGGCAACATTGCCCAGAACGCGGGCGGCCCCAGGTGCCTCAAATACGGGGTGACCCTGGATTATATCCTGGGCCTGGAGGTGGTGCTGGCCTCGGGCAAAGTTATCACATTCGGCAGCAAGAACATCAAGGATGTCACCGGATACAAGCTGGCAGCCCTTTTCTGCGGGTCAGAAGGCACCCTGGGACTGGTCACCAAAGCGATCCTCAAGGTGGTGCCTTTACCGGAAACCGTGCAAACCATCATGGCCACCTTCAAGGACCTGGATGACACGGCAAAGGCGGTCACGGACATCATCGGGTCCGGGATACTGCCGGCGGCCATGGAACTGATGGACCAGCTCACCCTGAACGCCATCGAGGACAAGGCCGGTTTAGGACTTGACAGAGAGGCGGCCGGCACCCTGCTCATCGAGGTGGACGGGGTGGCAGAGGCCTGTGACAAACAGATCAAACAGATCTCGGAAAAGCTGCATGCCAATAATGCTGTCAACATCCAGGAAGCAGGATCAGCCAGGGACAGAGAACGGCTGTGGACGGCCCGGCGCTCCGCCTACGGGGTGTTTGCAAAGCTGGCCCCGGACATTATATCCGAAGATGTCACCGTGCCCGTAAGCCGGGTCCCTGAAATGGTGCGGCGCATCATACAGATCGCAGACAAACACAAGCTGCGGGTGGGGGTCCTGGCCCATGCCGGAGACGGCAACATGCACCCCATGATCCCGGCGGACAAAAGCAATGCCGAAGAGTGGTCCCGGGTGACATCCGCGTTTGACGAGATCTTCCAGGCAGCAGCCGACCTGGACGGCACCCTGTCCGGGGAGCACGGTATCGGCCTGGCCAAATCAAAATACCTGCCCCTGGTCATGAACCAGGACACCATTGATTTCATGAAAACCATCAAGCAGGCCGTGGATCCCGACGGCATCCTGAACCCGGGAAAATTCGTATGACAGACCAGCCCATCCAGAACTGCGGCAAATGCGGGCTGTGCCTGTCCGTGTGCCCGGTATACCAGGTGCTCAAACAGGAGCAGGCCTCCCCCAGGGCCCGGCTCCAGCTCATCAAGGCATTTGAAAAAAAAGAGCTGTCCGCCTCTCCTCTGCTCAAGGACATGGTATCCCAGTGCCTGATGTGCGGGGCCTGCAAGGTGGCATGCCCATCCGGCATCAACCACTATGCCAAATTCATGGACATGCGCGAACAACTGGCCAAGGACCGGCCCGACCCGCCTGCCATCCGGAGTCTCGTGTATCTGCTGGCAAAAGAATACCGCCTGCGCATGGGCGCGGGCCTGGCCAGAATCGGCCGGCGCTTCACCCCGGCAACCCTGGAAAAAAAATATAACATCGGCGCCATCCCGGTGAGCCGGTTTCCCGAGATGAACCGCCGGCCCTTCCGCAGAACCCTGCCCCGGGAATCTCCTGCCAAAAGCACCCCAGAACGCGATGCCAGGAAAAGCCCCGGGGGACGGGTGATCTATTTCACCGGATGCGCCACCAATTATCTGTTTGCCGACACCGGACAGGCCACCGTGAACATCCTCACAAAACTTGGGTATGAAGTGGTGATCCCCGACGGCCAGACATGCTGCGGGATCCCCATGATGTTTCACGGGGCAAGGGACCAGGCCGTCGAAAACATGGCCGTCAACCTGAAGGCTATCCAGGGGGGCATGCGTAAAAATGGCGGCGATACCCTGGAGAAAACCCGGGATGCAGCCCCGGAAAACTGCGATGCCGTGATCGTGGACTGCACCACCTGCGGGGCAGCCTTAAAAGATGAATACCCGGCACTGATGAACACCCGGGATCCCAGCCGCCATGCAGCCCTGACCCGACAGATTGCCCCGGACATACCGGACACCATTGCCGCCAAAACCCGGGATATTCTCTCGTTTCTCCATGACCATATGGATGACCTGGCAGCTGCCATGCAGCCGGATACCCCGAAGCACAAGGTGATCTATCACGCCCCCTGCCACTCGAAAAACAGCTTCAATTCCCTGGCAAAGGTCCTGGATCTGCTCCAGGCCCTGCCCTGCTTTGACTACATCCCGCTGCCGGATGCGGCAGCCTGCTGCGGCGGCGGGGGCACCTTTTTCTATGAATACCCGGATATTTCCCAGAAAATGATGGCAAAAAAACTGATCAGTGCCCGGGCTGCCGGGGCAGACTTCTGGCTCACGGACTGCCCCGTGTGCCGGATCAACCTGCACGGCAGCCTGTCCGAACAGGACAACCTCACCGTGGTTCACCCGGTAACCCTGATCAGCAAAGGACTGGGAGAATGAAAATCGATCTGGAAAAAGGCCGCACCCACCTGACTGTGGACCTTCCTGACAAAAAAGTTCTGTCCGTGATCCAGGGAAAAGAGGTGCCCCCCCTTTCCATGGACCAGGCAGCGGCCGTCATTCAAAAAGGGATCAAAGACACGGCCCCGCCGGGCATTGCAGCCCGGAAAACGGCGGTCATCATCCCGGATGACACCCGGCTTTGGGCCAGAGGCGATCTTTTCGTGCCCGCCATCATCCAGGCCCTGGCAGACCTGGGCGTACCTGATGACCAGATCACGGTGATCATCGCCCTGGGCACCCATGCCCCGATCCCGGAAACCCGGTTCGCCCTTCTGGCCGGCCCGACCAGTGTAAGCCGGGTGCGCATCTGCAACTCTGCCGGCCTGGATCCGTCCCGGCTGATCGACATCGGAAACACCTCCCGGGGCACTTGCCTGACCATAACCAGAGAAGCGGTGGAAGCGGATCACATCATCATTTTCGGCGGGGTCCTGCACCATCTCATTGCCGGGTTCGGCGGGGGCAGGAAATATATCCTGCCTGGCATTGCCGGATATGACAGCATCCAGCAGAACCATTCCCTGGCATTTGACGACACCGGCAGGCCCCATCCCCTGGTGCGCCAGGCTGTCACCCACGGCAACCCGGTCCATGAAGACATGATGGAAGGGGCAGATCTGTTTTTACAGGACAAAACCGCGTGTTACGCTGCAGTGGCAGCTAACGGGGCCGGGGAGATCTTTTATGCAGCTGCCGGAGACCTGCACCCAACCTTTGACCGGGGATGCGCAGCCCTGAACCGGGCCTGCTGTGTCACAGTCCCTGAAAAAGGCGATTTTGCCCTGGTGTCTGCCGGCGGGTTCCGCACCGACGGCCAGCTGTACCAGGCTACCAAAGCCTTGTTCAACAACGTGGGCGTGGTCAAGGACGGCGGATCCATCCTGTTTATGGCAGGGTGTGACCAGGGCGTGGGCAACCCGGATTTCACAAAAGCCCTGCACACATACCGCACCTGCCCGGAAGACTTGGGAAAGGCCCTGACCCGGTCCTTTCACATGCCGTCCTACGTGGCATTCCGGCTCATGGACCTGCTGCACCGGTTTGCCGTCTCCCTGGTATCGGATCTGCCTGACGAACTGGTCCGGGACCTGGGGTTCACCCCGGTCACCGACATCCAGGCCTGGACCGCATCATTGATCGGCAAAGGATATGTGATCCCTTTTGGGGAAAACATCCTCCCCCGGATCAATCCCCTGTAACCCTACTGGAGAGGGCATTATGGATGAGCAGATCATATCCCGGAACCTCAAAACCCTGCGCACCCGCAAAAAACTCACCCTGGATGAACTGGCCCGCCGCACCGGCCTGACAAAAGGGTATCTTTCCAAGGTGGAGCGGTCCAAAAAAGCCCCGCCCTACTCCACCCTCACCCGCATTGCCGGGGCCCTGGATGTGGCGGTCACCGCCATCCTGTCCCAGACCGTGGCCCCGCCCGAAGATGTCCGCCTGTTTGTTTCAAAAGCCTGCGACCGCACCATCATCGAAGAGACCCCCCAGTTCGCCGGATACGACTACGAGGTCCTGGCCGGCGGCAAACCCGGCAAAAACATGGAACCCTTCATCATCCACGCCCCCTTTGAAATCCACAAAATGTACTCCCACGAAGGCGAAGAATGCATGTACGTCCTGGACGGGCGCCTGGAATTCCTCTACGGGGACCAGACCCTGATCCTGGACCCGGGCGACAATGTCTACTTTGACTCCAACGTCCCCCATGCCGGCAAAAGCTTAGGAAAGAAAAAAGCCCGGCTCCTGGTGGTCATCTATTTTTACAAGCGCAACCAGGTGTAGCCGGACAAATGAATTACCCGCTCGGTCCGGTTTGTCTAAAAGGAGCAGCCCGGATTACAGCGCCAGACATGAGTGGACAAAAACAAGGAGGCAGATGATCTGCAACCCCCGTTTCGCCCTGCGCCCCAGGCGCCAGGGAGGCAGAAGAAAAGCAGTTGAAAAACCTGCCAGCGCATAGAAAAAGGAAAAAAAGCTTACATTGCCCGGGTGCCAGCCAGGGATCAGGCAGACAAGGTAGACATAGACGGCCAGGGCCAGGACCACCGCCTTGAGCCTTCTTGGTCCCCGAAACATGGCGACAGCCACAGCCGGCTGCACAAGAAAAAAGGCCAGAGGCCCAAACCATGCCGGCCCCTCTCCCCGGTACAAGGAAAGACCAAAGGCCGGCACTGAACTGTCCGGGGTGAAAAGAAGCGCCGCCGTCGAATAATAAATTTTTTCCAGAAAATCCAGTAAACCGGCGGATACTGCCTTGTCAGCGCCTGCAAGGTCCAAAAAAAAAGAAGCATCCAGGCTGGATATCACATATCCCAGAAAACTGGCAGCAGCCCCGGCCAGGACCTCTCTGTTTTTTTCAACGCCGTCAAACACAGCAGGAATACCCGTCCACAAACGGGAAAAAAGCAGGGCCGGTAAAAGTGAGACAGCCAGTGTTTTCCAGTGGTGTCTTGCCGTTTTAATCGGTGAAAACCCGTGTCTGCGCACCATCAACAGACAGAAAAGCGCTGTCAGCACAATGGAAAAGACAAACGCCCCGTTGCCATGGGAAAAGAGAAAGCCAAGGCAGGTGACAGCCAGGCAGAAATCTATGGGTCCCGGAGTTTCAATCAGCCGGTATACCAGCAAAAGAAAGAAAAGGGCCACAGCTGCCGGTATGATTTCAAAACCCGGGGTAACACCGTGAAAGACAAACCGCGGCATGGAGGCTACCACAGCAGTCACGGTAAAAGCGATGGGAACCCATGCGTATCTTCGGCTCAGGGCGTAGGTTGAAAAAAGCAGGGAGGTGTAGGCGAAAAATCCAGGAAGACCGGCTCCCAGAGTTGAACCAGACCGCAGGAAATGGCCTGAGATGATCATGGCATTGGAAGGAAAAAAGCCGGTCCCGGTGGCCTGGGTAATGGTGTCAAAGGCCTTGAGGTGATGGGGGTGCGGAACAAAGAAAAAGGCCCTGACACCCATGTATCCCCAGCAGATGGCAAAGAGAATCAGAATCACGGGGTGGCGCCTGGGCAAAAAATTTTTTAGATCTCCCATGACCCTTACCGCTCCTTTGCGGTATTTCCAAGCAAAAAAAAGGGCACCGATCCCCCCGGCCTCGGGTAAAAAAGAGATGCCGGGCAGCGGCAGGACCATGGCCGCCTGCTGGAAAAGACTGAGCAGCATCAGTGTGGTTACCAGGGCAGCGGCAGCAGCCTCAGCCATGGTACGGTTCCAGAGCCTGAAACAGAGAAGCAGCCCGGCTGGATAGAGGAGCAGCTCAACCAGGCTGACGGCTGTGAACAGCGCGTGATCACCCATTGGGCTTGTTTTTTCCGCCGTCCGAGTCCATGCTTCCGGCCTGTTCAGCCACCAGGGCATCCCTGATTTCTGCCATGAAGTCGCGCATCTGTCTTGCCAGGGTTACACACTCATCACAATAGACCTTTTTCACCAGCTTGTCATGGGCCTGGATCTGGTGCTGGTGCCAGGAAATATAGGGGGTTCCCCGGCAGAACTTTTTCCCGGTATACCAGGCAATGGGGCAGCCGATGCAGGCCAGCATGTAGTAAATCCTGCAGGGAGGGCAGTCTACCACTCCCGAGTCGCTGCGCCTGCCTGCAATTATTTTCTCCCATTTTTCTATGGAAGCCTCCATCATTTTGACTTTGTTCAGCATAAATGTGACATCTCCTTCCAAAATGCCCTGTGGACATGGCAGCAGCGGTGCATCACCTGGTTGATTTTCTTTTTATCGGCCGCCTCCGCCACAAGCGGGTATTTTGATTCTGTTGCTCCGGAAAGGACCCGCAGCATCGTCTCAACGCTTTCTGCAAGGGCTTTTATATGGTATCCCCCTTCAAGGACAAAGAGAAGCCCGGCCCGATTCTCTTTGGCAATGTCCATGATTGATGCGGTAATGGGGCCGAACCCCCTGGAGGTCACTTTCATCCTCCCCAGAGGATCTGATTTGTGGATATCAAAGCCGGCTGAGACAAGGATTAGGTCCGGTTTGAACTCCCTGGCAACCGGTTTCAGGATTTTCATGAAAATCGCTGTGAATTCAGCCTCCCCATATCCCTTGGAAAGGGGGATGTTGATTGAATAACCTTCTCCGCTGCCTGAACCTGTTTCCGTAAAGAGCCCGGTGCCCGGGAAAAGGGGGTATTGTTGGGTTGAAAAGAAAAGAACAGTGGGGTCTCTTTCAAAGATATGGTAGGTGCCGTTTCCATGGTGGACATCGAAATCCACAATGAGAACCCTTGGCAGGCCAAGGACCTTTCTGGCATACATGGCACCTACAGCCACATTGTTGAAGATACAGTACCCCAAGGCACGTCCCTGCTCAGCGTGGTGGCCCGGGGGCCGGACAAAAACAGCCCCGTTTTCGATTTTCCCGGCCACCATCTCTTTGATGGCGGTTATTACAGCGCCGCAGGCCAGCAGGGCCGTTTGAAATGTCTTTGGCGAAGCAATGGTATCAGGGGTCAAAAAGGTCTGCGCTGCGAACTGTGTGGCAGCCACCTGTTCAAGGTAGCGGGGAGAGTGGACCAGGAGGATCTCCCGGGTTGTGGCAGGTACCGGCGCGATGATCTTCAGGCCCAGATCGGTTTTCAGCCCGGTGACAAGGTCGATGATCATTGCAAGCCTTTCCGGTGATTCCGGGTGGCCGGGGGATGTGTCATGGTCCAGAAACCGCCGGTCGATAACAACGCCGGTGGGTCTTTTCCTGACTGCCCGGTCCATTTTTTTTTCCGGGATGGCAAGTACATGGCAGGGCGCTTGCCTGATAAGGGTTTCCGTTGTTGACCCCGTTAAAAGCCTGCCCATGAAGGTACGGGGCCTTATCCCGGTCACCATGAGATCACAATTGTTTGCCAGAGCAAACCCGATGACCGTTTCACTGGACTCCCCTTCCAGCACGGTCACTTCTATTTTTCCCGGATTTTTTTGTCTCTCCCGGGAGAGGGCTGCAAGCATCTGTTCTTTGATGTGCTGCCCAAACTTTGCCTGCATGGTGCAATAGCTGTCCGGGTGCTCAATGGCTTCGGCATCTGCAGGCGAAAATGCACAGTGGACAACCTCGAGATCCGCATCCAGGAGTTCCGCAAACCAAGCAGCCTGTTTTGCCGGGAAACAGGAAGGAAAATCACAGGCTGCAGTGATTTTTTTTACCTCTGGTCCTTTTCCCACGGCTTCAGGGTTTTCCCGGCATCGTAAAACAAGAAAGGGCTGTTCACTGTGTCTTGCCATCCGTTCAACCACACTGCCCACAAAAGCCCTTTTAAATCCTGAAAACCCGTGGCTTGCAGCAATGACCAGGTCTGCCTTTTTTTCCCTAACAGCCGTTGCAAGTGCTGCAGCAGGCTCGCCCGGCACAACCCACGATGTCCAGGGGATGCCTGTTTTCTCCATAAGGTGGGTGATGGTGCGGTCTGCCCGGCGGAGATCCTGATTCCTGGAGGAGGAAGCAATGCCGTCCAGCCGTTCTCTGGGGGGCGACACCGCATGGAAGATGACAAGGGATGCCCGGCATTTTTCCGCCAGGGCACTGCCCCAGGAGATCACATGGGCTGAATAGTCTGACAGATCAATGGCGCAGAGTATTGTCCGGATTCTGTTGTCCATAACACCCGCCTGCCTTTTTATGAAAAAGAATCTAAAAGGGCTGTTGTTTCAATCTACCACTTTTCTGCTAAAATGCAACACCATAAGAAAATAGTGCTGACACAGCCAGTTCATGGAGGCTGGGGCTGTACTCCGTGACATGGTGCAGCGGCAAAGGCACAAATCCCCCGGAAATCATGCCGAAACCGGCGGAAGTCCGGCGATCAGATACGGCGTCGCCGGAGTACGCAAAGCGCATGGTGGATCGAATAACCTGAAGATCTCCTGCGGTGATTACAGATAGCCAAACAGCTGAGAAAGGGTTTGTTTAACCCGGTCTGCGTTTTCTTTGCGTTGAGTTGGTAAACGGAAACGGGACAACCACGACATCAAACGGGTTATAAATCACTGTACGCTTCCTCATCGTTTTGGGATCCCCATTCATTCAGGGTCGGAATCAGCGCATTGCTGAAGGCAATATCGATGGGTCTGGCTTTTCTGATCTTGATCATGTCATCTTCCATTTCAAAAGCGATCACATCACCCGCATCAAGCCCAAGCCGTTCTCTTACTGTTTTGGGCACGGTGGCTTGATATTTTTTGTTGAGTTT
>JAWOEP010000099.1:0-5737 GCA_046482705.1 Desulfotignum sp. | reverse complement strand
GGTTTTTCTTGGCAACGGCACCCGGACTGTGGCGGTGCAGCAGGTGCGCTGCCTGACAAAAACCTGTTGTGAGGCGGAGATTGTCAAGGATGCCGGAGATGACCCGGATATTACCCACAAGGCCCGGATCGGTGCCCGGGTTATCCTGACACAGGGAGATGCCCTGCAGGTGGTTATTACCGGCGGGATAGGGGTGGGCCGGGTCACCAAGCCGGGCCTGGAAATTGCCGTGGGAGAGCCGGCCATCAACCCCGGTCCCAGGCAGATGATCAGGGAAGCGGTACAGGCGGTATATGATACCCTGGCACCGGAACAGACCCATCAGGTGGCGGTTACCGTATTTGTGCCACATGGGGAAGTGCTGGCAAAAAAAACCCTGAATGCCCGGCTGGGCATCTTGGGCGGTATTTCCATTCTCGGGACCACGGGGGTGGTGACGCCCATGTCCCATGATGCCTATATCGCCACCATCAGGGCCGGTATCCGTGTGGCAGCTGCAAAGCAGATTGCAGACCTGGTGTTCACCACGGGGCGGCGCAGTGAACGCCATGCCATGGCGCTGTTTCCGCAGTTTTCTGAAGAAGCCTTTGTTCAGACCGGGGATTTTTTCCAGGCCGCCATCCAGGAGGCCCTGGCCCAGCCTTTTATCACCCGGATCATCTACACGGTATTTTTCGGCAAAGCTGTGAAAATGGCCCTGGGGTATGCACACACCCATGCAGCCCGATCCGGTATGGCCTTACATACCCTGGCAGACTGGGCACAAACAGTGACCGGTTCACAGACACTGGCCGATCAGATTGCCGAAGCCAATACCGCCCGCCATGCATTTTCCTTTATTTTTCCGGATTATATGGACCTGATCCGCCATGTGGGAAAAAAAATCCAGGAAAATGCCGGATCATTTGCCGGGCATAAGCTTGCGATACGTGTCATTATCCTGGATTTTGACGGACAGGTTGTCTATGATTCCATTGAAATACAGCAACAGAAAGGGGCCGGTTAAACCACCGTCCCAAAGATCAGTCAGGACACCAGTTCCGGGCAGAGTCTTTCCTGGTACATTCTTTCATAATAGGGAAACTGGTCTTCATAAAAGGCCTTGAGCCGGTCATTGTTCTCCACGGTGACCGCAAATGTTTCCACATTTTTCTGAATGCCGGTACTCCGGGCCGCATCGGTGTGCCAGTCTTCCCAGATATCCCATTCAGACTGGTGCCCGGGTTCCCAGGTCAAAGATTCCGGAATAAACGGTATATCCAGGGCCTGGCAATAGGCTTTGATGACACCTTCCGGGTTGTCTTCCAGATCATCCGCATCCACGACAATGGGGGCATCCTCAAAGTCCCTGGCTTTTTCAAAGACAGCGCACAGCTGGGCCAGACCGATTTCTTCTCTGGTGACTTCCGGATTCATGGCATAATAGGAAGCAATGGCTTTGGCAGGATCCCGGATCAGAAAGGTGTTGTTCAGTTTCTGCAAAAACGTGTCATCATCTTTAAAATATTCATATCCATGGGCACACATGTCTTTGAAAAATACACTCTGGTCTGCGGCGGCTTTTTCAATATGGGCCCGGATTCCCGGATAGTCTGTGGGATGATCCGGATCCACGTATTGCTGGTCTATGGTGCCTTCATCCTTATGTACATAATACAGATAAGAAAAGGGTTCATGCAGGATGTTCAAATCTCCTCTTTCCATCATAACCCGTTCAAACGCGGTTGAAATGGATCTGGGATGGGTCCATAATGCAATCATTGCATGCATATTTTTTCCTCTCAAAGGGATACAGTTATTAAAATAATCAATAAAATCAATGTAAAAAATCATTAACTGCATAATTATTCCTTAGATGGGACGGGAATTCAACCCGGGAGAAATGCTCTGGCAGGGTATGTCACCGGGTCGGTATATTTTATGGCCCGGATAGGTGGGTTTTCACATAATATCCCTGATATACAGCGCTAAGCTGTGAATATCAGCGACCAGTAAAAGATGTTTGCAGCCTTTAAAAAAGCCCGGACACCATCATTTTTTTTGAAAAACCAGTTTGTTTGCTGCCAGGAGAAGGAGATAAACCGTGCCGCACAACACGATAATGGTGGGGCCGGATGAAAGGCTGAAACTGTAGCTGATGCCAAGCCCGGTCCAGGTAAACAGGGCGCACAGCAAAACGGAATACAGCATCATCTGCCACAGGCGCCTGGCATAAAATCCGGCAATGGCAGGGGGGATGGTCAACAGGGCAATGACCAGGACAATGCCCACGATGCGCACCAGCAGCACCACGGTCAGGGCGGTGAGAACCAGCAGGAACAGGTAGAAAAAAGAGGTGTTGATCCCCCGCAGCAAAGTGAATTCATTGTCAAAGCAGACCCCGAAAAAGCGGTTGAAAAACAGCACCACAACCCCCACAATCAGTAGATCCAGGCAGATGACAAAAATCAGGTCCCTGTGGGAGATGAGCAGGATATCTCCGAACAGATAGGAGCTGAGGTTGAAATACCCGGGGGTTTTATCAATGAACAGAATACCGCAGGCCATGCCCACGGCCCACAGGGTGCCGATGATGGTGTCCTCCCGTTCTCTGGCATGGATGCTCACCAGGCCCACTATCAGGGCGGATACCACTGCTGCCAGCACTGCCCCGAGGATGGGGTCGAACCAGGAAATACCCATTCCCACCTGGAGATACAGGGCCAGGCCGATGCCGCCGAACACGGAATGGGAAATGGCGCCTGCCAGGTAGCTGATGCGCTTGATGGTGACAAAGGTGCCGATGATGCCAAAAGCAATGGAGGCAAGCCCCCCCATGGCCATGGCATAGGTCAGAAACCGGTTGTCCGGGTCTGCAAGTGCCTGGAAAAACTCAATCACGGCAATGGCCTTGTGCACTGCACCGGTGGTCGTGACGGACCATTTTCAGATCACCGTAATAGATATCCTTGATCATGGTGCCTTCCACCAGGGTGGTGGGATGGAATACCACCTGACGGTTCACGCAGATAACGGTTTTGACATATTTGGACACAAACCCCAGGTCATGGGAAACCACCAGGATGGTCATTTCCCGGTTGAGCTCCTGGAGAATGGAAAACAGATTTTCTTCTGTTTCATGGTCCACATTGGCAGTGGGTTCATCAAGCAAAAGGATGTCGGGTCTGCCGCATAAGGCCCTGGCAATGAGCACCCGCTGTTTCTGTCCGCCGGAAAGTTCATTGAAACCAATGTGGGCAAAACCGGTCATATCCACTGTTTTGATGGCTTTTTGTGCTTGATCCCGGTCTTTTTTTGAAAACCAGAAAGTACTTTTTTTCAGGCGGCCCATGAGCACCACATCCATTACAGTGGCGGGAAAGTTCATATCCAGGTGCGCATACTGGGGCATATATCCGATGCGCTCTCTGGCTTTTTCCGGAGAGGTGCCAAGCACCTGTATGTCGCCTTCATCCGGGTGGATCAGCCCTAAAAGCAGCTTGAGCAGGGTGGTTTTTCCCCCGCCGTTGGGACCCACGATACTGGCAAATTCCCGGTGGGGGATGGTGAGGGTCACATTTTCAAGGATGGGCTGTTTTTTGTAGGCAAATGAGACATTATTCAACCTGATGTCGGTTTCCATGAACAAATCCTTGGGCTGGTGCATCTGATATACAAATATACAAAGAAAACTGCATGTTTACTCCTTGTGCAAAACGCAACCCATTTGTACACAACCTGTGATAAATTGTCAATGCAGGGCAGATCTGTGTTTTTGGCAAAAACACATTGCCCGGGCCGGGGCTTTCATGTATTTTGTTCAGATTTGGTTGAAACCATGTGTTTTTAGAGGAGATGTCATGAAAGATGCCGAGATGACCGTTAAGACGAGTATGTTCACGGTTTTTCTCTGTGTGCTTTTCGGCTGTAATACAGTGGCCATAAAAACCGGCTTTACCGGTCTGGGACCGTTCACCTCTGCCACTATCCGTTTTGGTATTGCTGCGGTTACTTTGTTTTTATGGGCACGCTGCCGGCAGATTCCCCTGGCGCTGACCAAAAACCAGATACGTCTGCTGTCCATCCATTGTGTACTGTTCACTTTTCAGGTGGGTTTTTTTCACCTGGGACTTGCCAGAACCACTGCTTCCCATGGCGCCCTCATCGCCAATGTCCTTCCCTTCATGGTATTGATCCTGGCCCATTTTTTTATTCCCGGAGACAGGATCACCTGGCGCAAAGGCATGGGGGTAACCCTGGGATTTATCGGAGTGACACTTCTGTTAATGGATGAACCGGACCTGAATGCCGATCTGAAAACCGGAGATATCATTGTTCTGTGTGCAGTTTTATCCTGGTCAATATCTGCAGTATATCTCAAGCGGATCATTGAGGAATTCAATGCCATCCAGGTAACTTTTTATCCCATGATATTTGCCATCCCTTTTTTGTTTGCAGGCGGTTTGATCTTTGATCAAATCATGGTCATAAAGGTGACACCTCTGGTAGTCACGGCCCTTTTATTTCAGGCTTTTGCCACAGGTTCTTTCGGGTTTGTGGCCTGGAACAGCATGCTCCAAAAATTCGGTGCCTCCTCTCTGTATTCTTTTATCTTTATTATTCCAGTGGCAGGCGTGGCATCCGGGGTGCTGCTGCTGGATGAACCGGTCACCCGGCATCTGCTGGCCGCCATATCCCTGATCGTGGCCGGGATCATGGTGGTGAACATCCGGCGTAAAAAAAAGCCGCCGGTGCTGCCGGTGCAATAGACCGCTTTCACAGGTTTTTTAAAAATTATTCGTTGCTGTTTCCCATGGTTTCAGTTTCAGGTGCACAGGTGTGCCGGATGCCTGAAGCATCCGCAGCCCGGAAAAAATATCCTCACACAGCACAGGCGGTTGGCTGCCATCACCAAGAATAATATCATGGCGGCTGCCAGGCACAAGACCGGGCGGGTAGTTGGAATGCATGGGAACAATGGCAACAGACTGCAGGTTTTTCTCCACAATACAGGGGAGCACAATGCCGGCAGGCAGCAAAACCCGGGACAGGCGACCTTCTCCGTCTGACAGCCCCCATTTGGTCAAATCACGCTGCTGGGCATGCTTGTTCCATCCCAGATGCATCTGTCGGATAAATTCATGGCTCAAGCCCTGATGGTAAAGAAACACCAGAGGGTCTTCATTGTTTTTTCCCCACAAATGGCGGTGGCACCGGGTCACAAAAGCCATGGCTTTTTGCTTCCAGGCCAGAGAATCAAGGATTGTAAGCACGGCATGCCTCCCAAAAACAGTATAAAAAACCATAGATGAAAAAAACCGTGTCTGCAATAATTATTGCTGTGAACCGGAAAATTTCAAAAAAAGCCAAATTCAAAACCAATCCGTAACCAAAAAATCCTTATAATATCAAAAGGATAAAAAAAAGAACAAAAAATGTTAAAAAAGAGTTTGACATCGGTTTTGAATTCATGCATATTACGCCGGTCTTGCCGAGAGACGGTTTGGGTGTCCTTGGTGAGTTTTTTTTTGATCTTTGAAAATTGGTCAGTGATAAAAGTTTGAAGTGGGTCTTAAACAAGACCTTAAAGAGTTTTAGAAGGCTTATTGAATTAAGCCATGTAAGGATTTAACTGGAGAGTTTGATCCTGGCTCAGAATGAACGCTGGCGGCGTGCTTAACACATGCAAGTCGAACGAGAAAGGGATTGCTTGCAATCCTGAGTAGAGTGGCGCACGGGTGAGTAACACGTAGATAAT
>JAWOEP010000096.1:0-12577 GCA_046482705.1 Desulfotignum sp. | reverse complement strand
CTTTTGTATCGATGCCTACCACTAAAGTGGACCCTTGGGTAAGTGGGTCCAAGTCATGAATGAAAACAGGCCTCTCCATCTTTCGGTTCATAGTAAAATCGTTACCATTTCCCTATCAGGTTTTTTCTTTGCCGAACCCGGTGAACCAGTCATATTTTATGGTATGTTCCCGATTGGAAAGAGATCCTGTTTTGCCCCCGATGACCAGGCTGGAAAGGATTTTGTCCCTGGAAAGTCTGCCAAAGGTTTTTCTGGCGGTTCCCCGGGAAACGGTTTTTTCCATAAGGCGGATCATTGCGGCGGCTGATGCAGGGTCTATGGCTGAAGCAAGGTGTTCTTTGGTGTGTTTATACACGGTTTCTCCTTTTGCATTGGTCACCCGGGTGACAACGGCAGGCAAAAGGATTTGTCCCTGGTTGAACAGGGGGGTGAGCATCATGGCGCCAAATACGGGTGAAATAAGGGTATCCCGGTTGAATCCGCACCCCAGTTCCGCCAGATGGAAATAGTCCTCCTTCATGGAAAAACGGCCCCCGTCAAAGACAATGTCTGTGAGCGGCGTCTGGTTGAATCCGAAG
Organism: Desulfotignum sp.; assembly: GCA_046482705.1. Taxonomy (GTDB): domain Bacteria; phylum Desulfobacterota; class Desulfobacteria; order Desulfobacterales; family Desulfobacteraceae; genus Desulfotignum. The sequence goes on along the minus strand of JAWOEP010000096.1, from coordinate 11,999 downwards.
GCATAGGCATAAGCAGACAATGTTTCCTTACCCAGATAGGTTTGGCCGAGTTTGCCGAAAACCGGGTTGATGGAGTCGGCAAATGCACTGGCAAGGGAAACTTTAACGGTATATTTATTTTTTACATCCTTTAACTGGCGTTTGTACAGGGTGTATTTGTTGCCGTTAAAATACAAAGGGGTCTGGGGGGTATATCCCAGGGCATCCACTGCTGCCGCAGCTGTCACAATTTTAAAAATACTGGCAGCCGGATATATGGCGGAAGTACAGGGGTTGGTCTCCGGGTTTTCCAGATCAAATCCTGCCATGGCAAGGATCTGGCCCTGATTGGCATCCATGACCACCATGGCTATTTGTCTGGGCTTTCCCCGGGTCAGGGTTTTCAGATGGTCCAGGCGTGAGATGAGAAAGGCGTTCAGGTCCGGGTCCAGGGAGGTGACAAAGCGGAAACTTTCTTCAGGGGTGTCTGCAAAAAAGATATTTTTTGGGGCATTTAAAAGGTTTTGGCCCTGCACCATTTCCCGGACCTGGGTCCGGGATAGGCGCAATGGTTCAATCATCGGCTGGGTGACCCGGGAACTGCCGGATGGGGGGGTGCGGTACAATGGCTGCAGAAGCTGGTGCAGGCTGAAATACTGCCATGTTCCCACAAGGGCAAAACATACCAGAAAAAAAACCATTGTTTTTCTGGCAGCACGCCGGAAAAACCCTTTTTTTCTTCTACGGTAAATAAATTCTGCCTGGTGTTCCCGCCAGGAATCTTCTTTTTTATAGGTATACACGGTTTTGTTTTTTTTCCTGGTTAATCCCGGGCAAAAGGCCCTGTTTTGTCAGTTTTGTGTATGCTGTTATTTTACCGGACTGCCGGGTTGGACCAGTTTGTCAAATCCCGCCAGGATCAGCTCTTTTTTCGTGCCGGCAGCCAGGACCATGCCTTGTGATGTTTCCCCCATCAGGGTTGCCTGCTTGAGGTTGGCCACCACCACCACCTGTTTTCCCACAAGGTCTTTGGGGGCGTAATATTTTCCAATACCTGCGACTATCTGCCGGGTATCTGTCCCCGTGTCCACCTGCAGCTTTAACAGTTTGTCTGAGCCGGCAATTTTTTCTGCTGCCAGGATGGTGCCTGTGCGCAGATCTATCTTTGTAAAGTCATCAATGGTGATCTCAGGTTTATGTTCAGGTGCGGCAGCCGGGGATTTGCTCTTTTTTTTGGGCGGTTTTTCTTTTTTCAGGACCTCTTTTTGGGGTAATTCAATTCTGGGAAACAAAATTTGCGGCTTGGCAAGACAAGTGCCTGACGGTATCTGTTCCCATATACGGATCTGGTCCAGCAGAAAAAACCCGTTTTCCGGAATATCCATGCCCAGGGCGGTCAGCATTTTTTTGCTGGTATCAGGCATGACCGGATAAATAAGGCAGGCCACGGTGCGAAGGCCTTCCAGCAGATTGCAGATAACAGCAGAAAGCAACGGTTTTTTGTCAGCATCTTTGGCCAGCTGCCAGGGTTCATGGGTATCTATATATTTGTTCATACAGGAGATAAACTGCCAGACAGCAGCTGTGGCCTTGTGAAATTCATACCCGGTCATGGCCTCTTGAAAACTGTTAATGGCTGTGCAGGCATCGGTTTCCAAAGAAAGATCAGCTGCCGGCAACCGGTTTGGAACAACCCCTTTGAAATACCGGAAGTTCATGGACAGGACCCGGGAAAACAGATTTCCCAGGTCATTGGCCAGGTCTGCGTTAATCCGTGACACAAGCACATCTTCCGTGAAATTGGCATCCAGGCCAAAAACCATTTCCCGCATCAGAAAATACCGGAATGCATCCACCCCGTACTGGTCGGTGACTGCCACCGGGTCTGTGACATTGCCGATGGTTTTGGACATTTTACTGCCTGAAACGTTCCAGAAACCGTGGACATTCAGGCCTGCATAAATATCTATGCCCGCTGCCTTGAGCATGATGGGCCAGTATATGCCGTGGGGCTTGATGATATCCTTGGCCACAAAATGCCGGGCAGAGGGCCAGAATTTTTTGAACAACGCCCCGTCCGGGTACCCCGGAGCGGAAATGTAGTTCACCAGAGCGTCAAACCAGACATAGGTGACATAGTTGCCGTCAAAGGGAAGGGTGATGCCCCAGGTGAGACGGGATTTGGGCCGGGAAATGCACAGATCTTCCAGAGGCTCCTTTAAAAACGACAGCAGTTCGGTTTCATACTGTCCGGGATGGATGAACCCCGGGTGGGTCTTGATGTGTTCAATGAGCCAGTCCTGGTATTGGCCCATTTTAAAAAAATAATTGGATTCTTTGATGGTGGACGGTGCAACCCCATGGTCCGGGCATTTGCCTTCCACAAGCTCTCTGTCCTGATAAAAGCGTTCACACCCGAAGCAGTATTGGCCTTCATAGCTGGAAAAATAGATATCCCCTTTTTCATAAATCTTGGTGAGCAGGTCTGTTACCACTTTTATGTGGGCCGGATCAGTGGTTCGGATAAACCGGTCATTTTGGACAGACAGCCTGGGCCACAGGTCCTGGAACAGGCGGCTGATTTTATCTGCATATTCTTTCGGGGTCTGGTTTTGTTTTTGGGCCGCCTGGACAATCTTATCTCCGTGTTCATCCGTGCCGGTGAGAAAATAGGTTTCATAGGCATCCATCTGTTTGAACCGGGTGGCCACATCGGCTGCAATAGTGGTGTAGGCATGCCCAAGATGGGGTTTGGCATTAACATAATATATGGGGGTGGTGAAAAACTGGGTTCTGGTTTTCATGTCTTATCCTAAATAATGCGTATGGTGTAACGCTGATTTTGTTTGATATCTGTAACACATCATGTTTTAAGTTCACAGACCTTTGTTTCTATTTCTGTTCTGTCCTCCATACGCACAGTGATGCTTTGTTTAAGGATATTCTGGCGTACCACTTTTCCTGAGCCCTGTTCCAGGACAATGGTTTTGCCCAGCCTGGGCATCTTTTTTTTCAGATGCTGGTAGGTCTGGTTTTCAAAGGTGAGGCAGCACATGAGCCGGCCGCACACGCCTGATATCTTGGTGGGGTTCAGAGACAGCCCCTGCTCTTTGGCCATTTTAATGGAAATGGGTTCGAATGTATGCATAAAAGAAGAGCAGCAGAATTCTCTTCCGCATTTGCCGATGCCCCCGCAGTGTTTGGACAAATTTCTGATGCCCACCTGGCGCATTTCAATGCGGATGTTGTATTCTTTGACCAGCAGTTTGATCAATTGTCTGAAATCAATTCTGCCGTCTGCTGTATAAAAAAAAGTCAGTTTGTTCCGGTCAAAGGTACTTTCCACACAAAAAAGATTCATGAGCAGTCCCAGATCACTGATGCAGGCATTGCAGAATGCATGGGCCTCTTGTTCCAAAGCCATGAGTTCCTGGCGTTTGATAAAGTCATCCGGGGTGGCAATGCGGATAATCTGCTTGAAGTTTTTGCTGTTTTCCTGCTTTTCCCTGGGGGGTATCGCAACTATGCCGAATCCCTGGCCCTGTTCTGTTTCAACAATCACCCGGTCACCTTCTGCTAATACAAAGGCCTGGCTGTCAAAATCATAAATTTTGCCGGCTGTTTTGAATTTAACACCTGCCACGTTTATCATGGGTTTGTAATCCTCATATCTGTATTATACGCAAAAAAAACCGATCCATGGCCATGCGTACAGAGCTGTTGGAATCCATGCGCTGCTCTGTTTCATGCAGAGCGGTCATCCAGGCGAGACATTGGCTGTCATCGATATGGGGACCAATGTCTTTAAAAACAGCCAAAAAATCAAGGTTGACTATTTTTTCAGGTGCGTGCCTGAAAACACATAAATCTCTGAAAAAGGTTCTCATGACAGCCAGTCCCGGTATAATACGTTCTGTATCCAGACCCAACTGCCAGGAAAAATACAGTGCATTTTGTATTCTGGCAGCAGAAGTTCCGGAAATCAAGCCAAAAAGCTGCTGGATTATCCAGGTACGGCCTGCCTGCCAGTCCATTTGTGGTGCAGGTGCAGCCTGGCTTGATTTTGGATCTGCCCGGTCCGGTCTGTTTTGTATGTTTAAAAGTGTCAGGGCCAGGTTTAGATCTGATCCGGCTGTGGCAGCAGCAATGCGGGCAGCCCCGGGGTCTGCTGAAAATGATGTGCACAGATGGTCTGCCAGAGCAGCACCGGTTATGGGCCTGAACTGCAGCAGGCGGACCCGGGATTTGATGGTGGGTAACAGTGTTGCTGTATCCCGGGCCATGAGTATAAAAAAAGTACCTTGAGCCGGTTCCTCCAAAGACTTGAGCAGTGCATTCTGGGCCTGGATGTTCATATGATCGGCATGGGATATCAGCACCATGCGGTACCTGGCTTCGTTGGATCTTGCAGCAATCAATGCCTCCATTTCCCGGATCTGGGAAATTGTGATAACCTTTTTTTTATCCGGCAGATCCACAAGCACCATGTCCGGATGCATACGGCCGTCAATTTTTTTACAGGACCGGCACCGGTTGCAGGGAGGGTGTCTGTCCGATGCACAATTAAGGGCCTTGGCAAACCTGAAGGCAGCCTGTTTTCTGCCGGCCCCCGGATTGCCGGTGAATAACATGGCACTGGGAATTTTTTTATTGTCAATAAGCTGGTTCAGTTCAGATACTGCCGGTGAAAAATCGGTATTTTTGGGGGGCATAAAACTAGTAATCGACCCGTTCTTTAAGTTCTTTTCCACATTTGAAAAAAGGCAGCCGTTTGGGAGGTATCCGGACTTTTTCTCCTGTTTTGGGATTTCTGCCCACGTAGCTTTTGTATTCCTTGATGTGAAAGCTGCAAAATCCCCTGATTTCAACCCGTTCTCCTTCTATAAAGGCCCGGGAGAGAGAATCGAAAAATATTTTTATCACCTCTGCAGCTTCTGCCTTGGTCAGATCGGTGCGGTCTTTTAATGTAGAAATCAATTCAAGTTTGTTCATACATCCTCTATAATTTTTATGAGAAACAGCGTGTCATGTTGAAAGGGTTTATTTAAAAATTAATAAAAAGTCAAGGAGTTATGATAATAATGCCGGTATTTTTTCAACATTGTCTCGATCTATTTCAACCCCGGCATACTGTCCCAGCAACGTGACTTTAATAATCACCCGCCCCCGTCCCTTATGCTGGAAAAATTCGCCTTTCAGGCCTGCCATGGGGCCTTCCATCACCATGACCGGATCACCTTTCTGCAGGTGGATGCAGGATCCGGTAATCAGGTCCGTACCTGCTGAGGTCATGATTTTAAGGGACTGAATCTGGGTGTCCGGTATGGATGTCGGACCCCGGGTATTTCCCAGTATCCGGACAGCCCCCAAAGTTTTTAAAATGCTGAGCTGGTGGGCAGCGTCAAAGCAGGATCTGACAAACAGATATCCGGGAAACAGGGGCACCTCGATGATACGTTTGCGGTCCTTGCGGCGGCTGGGTTTTCTGGTTTTGGGCAAAAAGGCGGTAATGTTTTTTCTGGTAACCTGGTCAAAAACCATCTGCTCAAAATTGCTCCGGGTCAAAAGGGCAAACCAGTGAAAGGATTGTGTCATCGGGTGCTGAATTCTCCAATTCCCTTCAGGGTAATCATGAAGGCGACCCGTCTGTCTGTATCTGATTCCTTGAATTCCAGACCCATAGCCCAGCAGGCCTCATCCAGGATGATACCGGTGCGGGTTTCAATGGTGTTTTCACGGGCAAGATCCAGTTCAAAGGAATAATAGGCAGACAAAACCGGGGTAATCTGTGCCTTGAATCTGGTGTACCAGGATTCTGTTTTATCTTTGGTATATCTGTAGGCGGTGGTGACGGCATCCCCTCTTTTGTCGGTCACAGTGGTATCAATATTCAGGGTGGTGAAATCATAGGTATAAGGGGACCATGCAACATCTGTATGCAATGCCAAAAAAGAAAAAGGAAAGATTCTTGCTTCCATCTGGATATCAGACCAGGGCCTGCCCTGGGCATCAGCCCCATCCCGCTCATTTTTGATATCATAGTCCTGGAAGAATTTTATCCATCCCAGTTCACGGTATCGGTTTTCAAAGGTCTGATCCGGCCCGGCAATGGTTTTTTTTGCGGTAAACCGGTTTATCAAAGACCAGGTGAGTCTGTTTTCTTCCTGAATGTTATCCAGAGAATCAAAAAAGGGTATATCTTCCTGGTCCACCCGGGGTAAAAAACGGTACCCCAGTGCCGGGGTCACCTGGTGCTGGATTTTGTCGGCAAATTCGGAATTCACTGTGAAAACCCGGTTCAACCGGGTGGAAATATCTGTACCCAGATCATATATCCCCCGAAATCTGAGACTGTCATCATCCTTGTTGTTATCCACAAAGCTGTCGGTATGGTAGGTGGTCGCATGGACACCGATAAACGGCTGGAAAGCCACTGATTTTCCCAGTTTCATGGGATAAAAAAACCTGGGATTGACAATCAGGCGTTGTCCATTGACTTTGGCATCTGTGCGATGGGGTCCAGCCGTGTCTATGGTATCCTGGCGGAAAAAAGAGGAGAATCGGGAATCCAGGGAATAGTAAATATCAGTGGATCCCATCTGCTGGCGGACGGCATCAAATTCCACACCCGGAAGGGTCTGAAGGGTGGTATCCTGTGTATTGCCCTGTCTGGCGATGACATCATCATACCAGAGGGCCTTGGCCACCAGGGCGTGCTGGGACCAGGTGCGGTCAATGATCACACTGTTTTTTCTGATGGTGTCATCATATTCATCCAGATCCCTTCCAAACTGTTCTTGAAACATCTGGTTGGTATCATCATATCCTGTAAGCCCGTCTTTGAACTCCAGCAGATAATCAGCATCAGACACAATATCCACATCCAGTTTGGCAAAAAAGTCATTGGGCAGGACCTGGTCTGTTTTCATGCGCAGCCAGTAGCGGTCTGTCCTGGTTCTTTGCGGGGTGGTGTCGAACCGGTAATTTTCGGTAGCATCAGTGCCGTCATCTGTTTTGTCATCGGAAAAAAAATCCAGACGCCAGAGACCCTTGGACCGGGGATCGGACAGATACCGGTATTCCCCGGCAATTTTGGGGCCCCGGTCCGACAGGTACCCTGCATACAAAGTGGCATCAGTGCTGGGGGAAATGGACCAGAAAAACGGCTGTTCATATACAAATCCCAAACGGTCGGAAGAAGAAACTCCGGGGATGAGAAAACCGGTCTGGCGTTTGGTTTTCACCGGAAATGTGAGAAATGGCGCATACAGTGCCGGCATGCTTTTTGCCCACAGGGTCGCCCCTCTTGCCGATCCGTATCCTTCAATGGTCACTTTGACATCAGTACCGGTGATTTTCCAGTCCGGGGTGTCACCCGCACAAGAGGTGATGGATGCTTTCCGGGCAGTGTAGGTGACCTTGCCGGTCTTGCGGATATTTTCGCCATGGATATAAAAATGGTTTTTCTGGATAAAAATGGTGCCTTTGTGAATAAATCCTGTCTGGGTGGCAAGGTTGATCTCCATGGCATTGCAGGAAATGACATCTCCCCCGGAAATCAGCCTGACATTGCCCTGGGCAAAAGCATCTTTGGTTGTGTTCGAGAATTCCACATAGTCTGCTTCCAGACGGGTTTTCCCACCGGTGATGACCACATTTTCTTCGGCAATGAACAGGTCTTTTCTGTCATCATAGGTGACCATCATGGCCGAAAGATTCCAGGAAATGGTGTCAGGATCTTTTGGCAGGTCAACTGCCTGTCCTGTACCCGGCAGGCAAACAAAAAAACAGAGCAAAACAGTGATGAAGTACAAAATCAGGTTTTTGGGGTGTAATATACAGCGCATGGAGCTTCCAGTAATCAATTGCACAACCGTTAAAATTACTGTATAAAGCCATCTTATGTTGTAAATGTCAAGCCGGAATCCGGCCTTTTTCCTGTAAATTGACCAGCCCGGGATGCCCGTGGTAAAAGGAACCCCATGACAGACTCCATTATAGATGCCATCGGTAATACCCCGGTTGTGGAAATTGTGCGGATGAATCCTGTGCCCGGGGTGAAGATAATGGCCAAACTGGAATACATGAATCCCGGCGGATCTGTCAAGGACCGGGCTGCCCTATACATGATCACTGCAGGCGAGGCATCAGGACAGCTTACAAAAGAAAAAACCGTTATTGAAGCCACTTCCGGCAATACCGGTATCGGCCTGGCCATGATCTGTGCGGTGAAAGGCTATAATCTGGCACTGACCATGGCGGAGAATGCCAGTGAAGAACGTAAAAACATCCTTCGGGCCCGGGGGGCAAAAATCATTCTGACCCCCCGGCATCTGGGCTCGGATGGTGCCATTGAAGAAGCCTACCGCCTGGCCCGGGAAAATCCGGATACGTATTTTATCACTGACCAGTATAACAACGATGCCAACTGGCAGGCCCATTATCATACCACCGCCCCGGAAATCGTGACACAGGTCCACCAGAAAATAACCAGTGTGGTGGCCACAGTGGGAACCTCAGGTACCCTCATGGGGCTTTCCCGGTATTTTAAGGAACACAGTCCTGAGACCAGAATTGTCTGTGCTGAACCTTTTTTGGGCCATGGGATTCAAGGGCTCAAGAATATGAAAGAATCCTATACCCCGGAAATTTTTGATAAAAAAAGATTGGACCAGGTGCTGTATATAGATGATGACCTGGCCTTTGATACCGCCCGGCAGCTGGCATCCAGGGAAGGGTTGTTTGTGGGTATGAGTTCCGGTGCTGCCATGGCTGCTGCCGTAAAAGAGGCCCGTCAGATGCAAAAAGGTGTGGTGGTGGTTATTTTTCCTGATTCCGGGGAAAGATATCTGTCCACGCCCCTGTTTTCAGTGAAAAACAAAATACATTTACACCTGTTTAACAGCCTTTCAGCAAAAAAACAGCGGTTCAAGCCCTTGAAGCAGGATACCGTGTCCATATATACCTGCGGTCCCACTGTATACCAGCGTCTGAATCCCGGGCGTTTCAGACGGTTTGTCTTCACAGATCTGCTGGTGCGGTACCTGGCTTTTCATAAGATAGACGTCAACCACGTGGTCAATATTACCGATTATGATGACCGCACCATTCAGGGAGCAAAACAGGCCGGCTGCAGCATCAAGGATTTTACCAGACCCCATATACAGGCTTTTGCCCAAGATCTGGCCCGTCTCAGGATCCGGCAGGCCCAGGCATATCCTAAAGTATCAGACCATTTGGCTGATATGGCGGATCTGACCCGCAAACTGTTTAATCAGGGCCATGCGTATGAAAAACTGCATTCCGTGTACTTTGATATCTCCAGTGTTCCCGAATACGGCCAATTGTCCAAGATGGATATCCATAAAATCAGGCCGGGAAGTACTGTGGACCTGGATGAATATGAAAAACACAATCCCCGGGATTTTACCTTGTTCAAGCGGGTCCGTCTGTCCGAGCTGCGCCAGGGGATAGGCCTGAAAACGGAATGGGGCACTGTCAGACCTTCTTTGCATCTGCAATGTGCTGCCATGTCCATGGCCTGTCTGGGCATACCGTTTGACATCCACACCGGCAGCCGGGAACTGGTTTTTCCCCACCATGAAAATGAAAGGGCCATTGCCAGGGCTGCATGTGGACAGCAGCTGGCCAATATATGGCTGCATTGCAATCCGGTCAGGTATGACGGTTCCCTGGGGGAAAAATCCATGGATGATATCACCCTTGATACCCTGGCAGACAGGGGGTGGAATAACAATACCATCCGTTTCTGGCTTCTGTCCGGTCATTACCGCAGAGGCCTGGTATTATCCGTTCGGGCACTTACCGATGCTAAAGCAACCCTGGCCAAAATCAACCGGTGTATTGCGATGCTGGAAAAGATCAGGTCCGGGAATATGACAGAGGGGATGTCCTCCGGGGGGATAGACCAGCTGGTTTATGATATCCGCCACGGCATTTTGACAGCCCTGGCAGATGATTTAAAAATTTCTGCTGCCATAGCCTCGCTTCTGGCCAATGTCAGGAAAATTAATGCCCTGGTGACCCGGAACCGGATCAGTTCTGCTGATGCAAAACAGCTTCTGGATGGGTTCAGGGATATGGACAATATCCTGCAGGTATGCGATTTCAGCAAAAAAAGGGAATATTCCAGTGATGTGAAACATCTTCTCAGGCAGCGGAATGAAGCCCGCCGGAAACAGGACTGGAAAACCGCGGACAAAATCAGACAAAAGCTTGCTGCATTAGGGGTGCAGGTACATGATAAAAAGGTTGGTATAAAATGATGGACATGGTGTTTTTTCCGTTTTCCCACGTTGATCCGCATCAATGCAGGGCTTTGACAACAGTTTTTCCCAATTTTACATATCTGCCCCTGGCAGCAGACCTGCCGAAAAATTCCGCCATGAAACCCCTGGTGGAAAAAAAAGCGGCAACCCCTGTCTTCACCTCAGGCGACCGCCTTGGGCAGGTGGAGTCCCGGGTTGCAGCCTGGCTGGACTGGGCAGCACTGCACAAGGGTAACCAGCGGGACCTGAAGTCTTTGGCCAGGGGTGGCCCGTATTTTATTGATGATGCCGGACCCGGTGTTATTCAATCCGAGATTCGGGCCAGGATCCGGCAGGATGTGCCCGGTAACATCGACAAGTCACCCCCTGCTGATCCCCTGCTGTTTTTGAAGATTGCCCAGATCACTGATGCCCATAATGCAGCCATAGATGCTGAACTGGCTGGTCTGGAAAAAAGGCAGGCTGCCCTGTTTTCAGATCTGAAAGGCGATCCGGATCCAATCCTGCCGGACACGGCTCAGGTACGGCACCGGGATCCGGGTTTGTCTATGACCGGTGCGCGTATCCGGGCGTGGTCGGCCTTTGCCGGAGAAGAAAATGTTTTTGCAGGTGAACGGCCGATGGTGCTTATCACCACCAGCAGTGCGGTTTTTGACTATCTTGCCGCAAATTCATCCCGGTTCATAAATGCCCTTGACATTGGTTACATAAAAGTGCATGAAGATGGGTGTGTGCGCAGGCCTGAATGGCAGGATCATTTTTTGGATATACTTGAAAAAATTGTGACAGAACAGTATCCGGAAAATAGGGCCCACATGCCGGAAGACCTGTTACCGGCCAGGGATGACTGCAGCCTGTTTGCACGGGTTCAGGTGGGAATTTTTTCAGGTCTGGCGCTTGAAAACCATACCGGACTGCCGGGCAAAAGACATGTGGTCTGCCGGGTGGCGGTAAAAACATAAAAAGCTTGATTTTACCAAAGGACATGTTATAAAAGCGTTTTTTAAATCAGTTGCATCAAATTGATATAAAAATGGGTTTATAATCGAATGATGTTAATTATTTTTAGGAGGCTGTAAAAATGGCATTTACCCCAATTGTTGACGAAGCAAAATGCGTTGGTTGTGAAGAATGTGTGGACGTTTGTCCTGTGGAAGTATTTGAAATGGAAAACGAAAAATCAGTTCCGGTCAATGCGGAAGAATGCATGGGATGTGAGAGCTGTGTAGAGGTGTGTGAAGAAGACGCAATCGTTGTTGAAGAAGACTAAAACCCTGTACCATATGGCATCCACCGGACCGGTATAGCACGTGGTGTTATTTTTCTGGTGGCTGCCTGAATGCCGGAACCGCCCCTTCTGTAAAATGAGATAGAGAGCGGTTCCGGCATTTTTTTCAGGCCCCCCGCCTCTGTACCTGCAGGGCAGGCCCTGGTTAAAACCGCAGGGACAGGCAGCTTAAGCCCCCATCCAGTTTTCTGAATTCAGATACATCCACTGCAATGGTATTATATCCCTGGTGTTCGATCATGGCCCTGGTTTTTTCATATCCTTTGGGTACCAGTACCCGGTCATTGATCCATACGCTGTTGGCAGCATAGGCTTCAGGGTCATCTACCGGCAGGATCTTGAAGCCGTTCAGCTCCGGTTTGTCTAAAAATTCTCCCCATGCCAGAAGACAATTGTTTTCCAGATAGGAAATGCCGGTTTTCAGGTGGAGTACAGATGTAAGT
>JAWOEP010000509.1:0-4330 GCA_046482705.1 Desulfotignum sp. | reverse complement strand
CTTTTTTTAAAACCGGAGTGGCCCGGGTCACCCCGGGCATGATCATCAGACATAAAGGACCAAATGGGTAAACACCGATTTATCGAAGGATTTTTCCGTCCCGCAGGGTGCGCAAAAGCACGGCTGGCCTGAATCTATGGTCTGGTCACAGGCGTTGGTAAAAGCCGATGATTTTGACCGGTTCAAGGCACATCCCCCCAACGCTGCCGACGTTACGAACATTGGCCGGTGGGGGATTACTGATCTGAAGGACGTATGTACTTTTTTCCCCCTTTATTTGGCTATTTCCGAGGCTGCTTTCCATGGCGTTCAGCACCTTGAGGGGATGCTCCCCATTTGCTCTTACTGTAAAAAAATCAGAGATGATAAAGGATATTGGCACCAGGTTGAATTATATGTTCATGATCATTCGCAAGCGGAATTTAGCCATTGAATCTGCCCGGAATGTGTCAAAAAACATTATCCCGATTTAGATCTGCATGATGATTGAATGGAGTTGTGATTTATTATATTATGCTGAAAATTTCCAGTGTCATTTGATATAGGATTCCAATACAATACAAAAAAGGATAATGTTGGGTGACTAAGGCATGATTTTTCACAATATTCGGGTATAGAAAAATTTGACACAAGAATAAATAAGGCTGTTAAGCCCGCCTATGAGCAATTTGAGCAACCCGCAGGTAAATCCGGAAGACGCTGACACCAATGCCATGAATCCTGCTGATACAGACCTGCAGCATTTGTCTGTCAAACAATTTTATGTCATTGGTATCAGGGCTGTCATCTTTGGGATCCTGATCATTTTTATGCTCAATCTGGCAACCCCGCTGGAATTTGTTATTGACCGGTTCAGACAACTGGGTGAAAGGGGTGATATTTCCTGGATAAGCATTATTGCAAGCCGGCTGTTTATTCTTTGCAGCATGGCAGCCCTTTCCTGTGCTCCGTTTCTGCTTATTCTCCACAAATTTTTACTGCCGGTGTCCGCCTGCATCAAGCAGGAGAGAAAACAAAAACCCATTGCGCCGGAACTTAATGAAACAGCCCGGAAACGGCTGCTGAATTTGCCCTTTTTTATGGTGCCTGTATTTATTTTATTGTGGACATGTATCCCTCTGTTTGTCTTTTTTGCCGCAGTTGTTTCAGACAGGATGGATTTTGGCACGGCCCTTGTTTTTTCACTGCGGTCTGCCATGGTGGGAGTTATTTCTGCTGCAATAGTTTTTTTCGGCATGGAAGCGCATGCCAGAAAACATTTGATCCCTTTTTTTTTCCCGGACGGAGAACTGTCTTTGGCAAATGGCACAAAGCAGCTCTCAATCTCACGCAGAATCCGGGCCTTTTTCTGGGTGGGAAGCCTAATCCCTTTGGCCAACATAGTCATGACCTTGTTTATTCTGTACTGGCAGGTGGAAAATGATACGGTTTCTGCTAAATCATATGGGCTGGGAGTTCTGATTTTTTCTGTGGTTGTCTTTATCCTTTTCTTCCTGGCCTCAGGATTTGGAAACAAGCTTTTCGCGCGGTCCATTTCAGACCCTCTGGGAAGAATTTTAACGGCGGTTGAGCAGGTTAAAAAAGGTAATTACAACACCAGGGTCAAAGTGGTATCCAATGACGAAATCGGCATACTCGGGGATGCAACCAATCAGATGATCCGGGGATTGCAGGAAAAAGAGATGCTCAGGGAGGTATTTGGCCGGTATGTCACGCCCCAGATAAGAGATGAAGTTATTTCCGGCAGGATTCCTCTGGATGGAGAATACAAGGAAGTCACTGTCTTGTTTGCTGATCTGAAAGATTTTACTGCCATGACCGAAACGCGTGACCCCAAACAGATGGTCCAGATCTTAAATGCCTATTTCCAGGAAATGGACACCGCCATCAAGGCACGTTCAGGCCTGATCCTCCAGTTTCTGGGGGATGAAATATATGCTGTATTCGGCGCACCTGTCCCTTGTTTGAACCATGCTGAACAAGCGTTTCTCACTGCCTTGGAGATGACACAGGGATTGGTGCGGTTAAACCAGCGTTTCACCTCACAGGGATGGCCGGTCCTGTCCCACGGCATCGGCATTCACACAGGCAAGGCAGTGGCTGCCAGTATCGGCAGCCCGGACCGGCTTTCCTATCTGCTGGTGGGTGATACCATTAATCTGGCGTCCCGTCTCCAGTCTTTGACGCGCAGCCTGAATGCCAAGATTATCATTTCAGCTGATACAGTTGCCTGTCTGCCTCCCCATCTAATCCAGAAAAATTTATTGAAACATTCTCAATCTGTCCAGGTCAAGGGCCGGAAGGTAAAAATTGATATTTATCTTATTTCCTAACAGAATCTGTTTGAAACTTAATTTACCCATGAACTGTTTTTTCAGATATGGTGGTGAAACTGCGGAATGCTTTGGACATGGCGCAGGATAAAAACATGAGATCCGGTTCCGGCAGGGAAAAAAGTTGAAACACCAAGGAAAACACTTATAATTAAATTTTTTGAATTATCTGGAGAATGTAGTTTCAATGATAGAAAGAAAACAAGACCATACCGCCGGAGGGGGCTTTTTAACTGCCTGGAGAGCCTTACAAGTCTTCACGCTCATGGTTTTTTTTCTTTTGGGTCAGGTCTCCACCCCGGTATTTTCCGGGGAAACGCTGACCTTCACCCAGGCCCTGGACATGATGGTCTCCCGGAATGAGTCCGTTTTAAGGGCTGCTTCCGAAGTGGAACAAAAGGAATATGAGGCCAAAGCGACCCGGGGATTGAATTTTCCCGAGGTGACACTCAGCGGCCGGTTAACCAGGATCAATGAATCCATTGACCTGGATCTGAATCCTGTCCGGGACGTGATTCTGGGGTTACACCCGGCAATACCCCCGGCAGCGGTCCCCTCGTTTCACAAAACGGTTCAGGAAGAAACCTTTTTCAAGTCACAGCTGAACGTTACCTGGCCGGTCTACACGGGAGGCAGGATATCAGCCGCCCAGAAAGCAGCGGATGCCGGGGTGCGCGAATCAGCGTCAAAACTGGATCAGACCAAAGACACGCTGACATCGGAACTGGTTAAATATTATTATGCCTTCCGGGCAGCCGGTCCTGTTGAGGCAAGGAACCTGATGCTGGAGGGAATGCCGGTCCCGGGCTGCCTGGAGCTGCCTGCTTCCCCTTACCCATTACCTGCACCTGTTCCAGGAACAGACCCTGCGCCAGGCCCCGATATCTGTTTCTGTCCCTGATCTGTTGATCATGCTTGGATTCGTTGGCTGTGGCTACTGCTTGATTCCTTTGTTCAAAAGCCACATGACAGACAGCCGTTACTGGGGAAAAGCATGATCAAAAACCTGTATTGCAATATCTTCACTGAACTGAACGCCATATTCAGGGACCCCGGGGTATTGATCATCATGGTCGGTGCCGTTGTGTTTTATTCTTTTGTATATCCGCTGCCCTATTCCAGCGAGGTGTTGAAACAGGTACCGCTGTCGATCATTGACCATGACAATTCGTCACTGAGCCGGCAGCTGGCGAGAATGACCGATGCATCAGAATTGTTGCGGGTGGTTTCCCGGGACCCGGACATGGAACAGGCCCGCCGAAAAATTGAATCAGGAGAATCCAGCGGAATACTCCTCATACCGGACGGATTTGAAAAAGATGTGCTCCAGGGCCGGGAAACACATGTGTCAGTATATGTGGATGCCACCTACTTCCTGGTTTACAGGCAGGCCATGACCGGACTTGTCATGACGGTCCGGACCCTGTCGGCCGGGATAGAAGTCAGCCGTTTCAAGGCCGGAGGATTGTCCCATGAAAAAGCCCTGACAGATCGGTCGCCTCTCAACCTGGTAAACAGATCGCTGTTCAATCCCCACATGGGCTATGCAACCTATATTGTCCCGGCTGTCCTGCTCCTGCTTCTCCAGCAGACCATGCTGATAGGCATCGGTATGCTTTCCGGAACGCGCCGCGAACAGCTGCAGGAAAAAAAGGCAGTGATCCCGCTGCAGGGAGCCCCCCTGGTCAGAATCCTCGGCCGAACAATTGCCTGCATGGCCCTGTACCTGATCCACATCTATTTCTTTTACGGGGTAGTCTACCATATTTGGGATTTCCCGCTGCGGGTCAGGGTCCTTGACATGTTTGTCTTCCTGCTGCCTTTCCTGCTGTCGGTTGTCCTGATGGGACAATTTCTGGCAAATTTTTTCAAAAGCAGGGAATCATCCATCATCATGATTGTCTGGAGCTCAATGATTGCAGTGCTTATCTCCGGATTTTCATGGCCAGTGGAAACCATGCCTCACTGGATAAGGGCCATTTCCATGCTGTTGCCCA
>JAWOEP010000484.1:0-7085 GCA_046482705.1 Desulfotignum sp. | reverse complement strand
CCACTATTATAATCTCTATTCCCTAATAATTTAATATTATTAATGAAATTTGGTTTATTTAAAGGTGTATTAAATCCATCATCATTATATCCAATTGCCCATGTTGCACAATCATGTTTATTCACAAGTTTATTTATATTACTGGTTTTTAACCAGGATTTCAACATGGTTGGTCAGGTTTTCAATGGCATCTGCCAGCAGGGTCATGCCGGGATCTTCCGGGGGCATCTGGTTCCCCATGGGGCCTGCCGGCATGGGCTGGCGTTTCATGTTGGGGTTTCTGGTGTTCTGGTACCCGTTCCCATAGGAAGGAAATCTGGCGCTGTTATTGTATTGATAAGAATTGTCATAATTTTTGCGGGTTTTGGGGGGCCTTTGTTTGTTGTCAGCCTGTCCGTTGCGAAGGCTTTGTAAAAAATCGTTCATTTAACTCATACGCTCCTTGGAAATTTTCAATGTTTTTGGTCATGGCGATGGCCTGACATTCGTAAGACTCTAATTTTTCAAATTTTATAGCTGCATTGGTTTCGAAAACATTTTCGAATAATGCCATTGATGTATAACGTCTCCTATGTATGCTGCATTTTCCGGCCGTTGTCAAGACATTTTTGCGATTTTTTCGTCTTGCGATGTCGAAAATTTCTTTTCGCTGGCAGAACACAGCATATTGTTGAGGCGATATTCATATTCCCGGATAAGTGCCAGGGCCCTGCTTTCTGAGGGTATCCGGGATAATGATTTTCGAAAATCAGCACATCCGGGCAGGCCTTTTACAAACCAGGGCAGTCTGCCCCGGAGCATTTTGCAGGCAGGATCTTCTCCGAAATGCGCCACATACAGATGGATGAGCCGCTCCATTTTCCGGAAGATGTCGGATGCAGATATTTCTTTGTACCTGCCATGTGTTAAAAATGATTCCACCTGATGGAGAATACAGGGGTTGGCCATGGCTGCCCGGCCGATCATCACCGCATCGCATCCGGTCTGGTCCATCATGGCTGCGGCATCCTGCACCGTGTGAATATCACCATTGCCGATAACCGGTATGGATATGTGTTTTTTGACTTGCGTGATGAGGTGCCAGTCTGCAGTTCCTGTAAATCCCTGGGCTGCTGTGCGCGGATGCAGAATGAGGGCATCCACACCCGCATCCTGGGCAATCTTTGCCAGGCCCAGGGCCTGGGAACCCGACCGGTCCCAGCCGGATCTGATTTTGATGGTAAACGGCAGGCTGGTGGCCTTTCGCACCGCCTGTAAAATGGCCCGGCTGTTTTCCATATCCTGCATCAATGCAACGCCTGCCCCCTGTTTTATGATTTTTTTTACACTGCATCCGAAATTGATATCCAGAATATCTGCCACACCCATTGCTTCTATGGCGGCTGCAGCCCTGGCCATTATTTCCGGTTCTCTTCCGAAAATCTGGACCGAAAAGGGTTTTTCCATTTTATCTGTCCGCAGCAAAGTCACGGTTTTTTGTGAGTTGTAAAAAAGGCCTTTGGCACTGATCATTTCAGAGCAGACTACGGCACAGCCGCATTCTTTTACAAGCCGGCGGAAGGGCAGGTTGGTTATACCGGCCAGGGGTGCCAGAAAAGTTTTGCCGGGGATGGCCAGAGAACCGATTTTCATTGTAAAATCCCTTGTTTTATTCTGGTATCCATTTCCGTGTTTGCATAACAGAACAGGCAGTTGTGAAAGCAGGGATGGTCCTGGTAGGATCCGATATCAACGGCAAGGGTGCACCTGCATCCTTTTTTTGCCCGCTGTCCGTAATCCCGGCGGATTTCAGGGATACCCCCGTATAGTTTTTTCAGCAAATGACCATTGATACAGGCATTTTCACAGATATTTTCACCCTTTGATTTTACTGCGTTATACAGTTCTGCTTCGCAGCACAGGTGGAGCCGGATCTGTTTTTTTTCAAGCTGGGCAGCCATGCGGCAGATCAGCTGTTCTTTGTCTGCCGGTGAAGGGTCTGTGAAACAGATGAAAGCCCTGCCTGTTCTGGTAAGATACCGGATACGGGTGTCAACTTTGCGGTATGGATCATAAAAGCTGGTGACACAAACCGTAATACCCATGGCTGCCATGGCTTCTGCAATGTAAAGGAAATCAGCCAGATTGTTTTTTTCACAACAGGTGTCATCCGTGTAAAAGCAGATGGGGTCAAACCGCCAGGCAACCGCATCCGGACCGAACCGCTCTGCAAGCACTTTTGCCTGATCAAGCCGGATATCCAGGTCGGGCAGGCATGGTTCCAGCAGGGGGGATGTGGAATTGATGGTGAAATTGAAAAACAGATGAAACCCCATATCCGCCAGAATCCTGTGGGCATCAAGATCCAGAAACGGTCCATAATTTTTTGACCAGAACACGATGCTGTGGGTGTTTTCCGGGCTGACGTTCACCTGTCTGGGTTTCCGGGTAAAGGGATTGACCGTGGTAAATTTCTGCTGCCGGATCTGTTTGAGAAACCATGGGGTATACCATGCCGGAATATCTGTCCGCCTGGAGGCGGAAATAACTTTATCCCGGTCAGTGGTCATTTCTTTTTTTCTTCAGGTCGGCAAAGGATATGATCCGGCCCGGTTCCGGATTTTGCGCATCAACCGGTTCTTTTTTCGAAGGATCTGTTTTTTGGTTCTGCGGCAGATCAGGTGTTTCCTTGGGGGCTTTTACGGTTTCCAGTCGCATTTTTTTGCCGTTCATCTGGAATTCTGTGCCATTGATATAATCGTCTTTCAGTATCCAGGTAACGGCCTGTAAAGGGATCTGGAGCATGAGAAGCGTTATCCGGTACCAGTCTTTTTTATGGTCGGGCAGAATATTTTCAACCCTGGCAAAGGACACAGGGTTTTCTTCCAGATAAATTAGTACCACATCATTGATAGTTGCCATGGGGCTCCTTTTTAAATTTTCTTGTTTGCTGATGAAATATAACATATTCTTGGGGGTATCAAAAGAATGGAATGGAATGCACATGGGTATGTATGATAAAAAATGGCGCATATTTTCTCTGGTGGGGGTGTCAATTTTCATGTCCACCCTGGATTCCAGCATTGTCAATGTGGCATTGCCTTATATTATGGAAGATTTGTCCTCGGATGTAAAAACCGTGCAATGGGTGGTGGTGATTTATCTGCTCACGGTCTCCTCTCTTTTGCTTACCTTTGGCAGGCTGTCTGACACCCGGGGCCGGCGCATGGTATATGTGGCCGGATTTCTGGTATTCACCCTGGGGTCCCTGTTGTGCGCAAATGCCATGACATCTTTTTTTTTAGTGGGTGCCCGGGCGGTCCAGGGGATTGGTGCCTCCATGCTCATGGCCTGTTCTCCTGCCCTGGTGGTGGATGCCTTTGCCCCGGAAGAAAGGGGCAGGGCCCTGGGTATGATGGGGGCGGTGGTGGCTGCCGGCCTGACTTTGGGGCCTCTGGCAGGGGGGATGATTCTGGAGTATTCTTCCTGGCGCCTGATTTTTTATATCAATGTTCCCATAGGGGTCCTGGCCATGGCAGCAGGGATATTTGTACTCAGAGGGCTGCCCGGGGGCGGCGGAACCCGGGAACCATTGGACAAGACCGGCAGTCTGCTGCTGATAGTCATGCTCAGCTGTCTGATCGTAACCCTGGCCCGCTCTTCCGACTGGGGTCTTGTCTCCGGGAAAACCGGCCTGTGCCTTATGGCGGGCATGCTGTGTGCGGCGGGGTTTGTGTGCAATGAAAAACGTGCGCCTTATCCCCTTTTTGATCTGGATTTGTTGAAAATCCGTTTGTTCACGCTTCCTTTGGTTGCTGCGGCAATTCTTTTTGCCTGCCTGTTTGTACTGGTTTTCATGATGCCTTTTTTTCTGATATATCCCTGTGGATTTTCCGCTTCCAAAACAGGCATCATCATGATCGTACCGTTTTTGTTTTTACTGGTTATCTCCCCTGTGTCCGGCATTCTGGCAGACCGGGCAGGGTCCAGGATATTATGCACCACCGGTATGGTTTTCATGGGCCTGTCTTTGTTTTTTCTTGTGTTTTCAAACCCGGATATGGGGGTGCCTTCCATTGTCTGGCGTATTGCCCTGGCCGGTATCGGCACGGCCCTGTTTGTTTCCCCCAATAATACCGCCATCATGGGAGCTGTGCCTGTAAACCGGCGGGGCATTGCCTCCGGTGCCACAGCCACGGCCAGGAACCTGGGCATGGTTTCCGGCGTGGCACTGGCCGGTGCGATATTTTCCAGCTTTATATCCCTTCAGGGCCAGGGTCCGGAGGGATATGCGCCTGCCATGGCACCGGCATTCATGTCAGGGTTTAAGCACGTCATGGCCACCGGCAGCGGTCTGGCCTTTATCGGGGCTGCAGTTGCTTTTTTCAGGGGCCGGGAAAACAGAAATACTTTTATATCTTCCTGATTTTATTCGTTGGTGCGGGGTA
This sequence comes from Desulfotignum sp., assembly GCA_046482705.1. Lineage (GTDB taxonomy): Bacteria > Desulfobacterota > Desulfobacteria > Desulfobacterales > Desulfobacteraceae > Desulfotignum. The sequence continues at coordinate 2,658 of JAWOEP010000484.1, read as the reverse complement.
CCACAAATACAGGAACAGAAGCGCGTTTCAACACTTTTCGCACCAGTTTGTCCCCCATGGTCTGTGCCAGCAGCCCCTGCTGCCTGCATCCCATGACAATGAAAGCACAGTCCTCTTCAATGGCGGTGGATACAATTTCATCTGCAATGGAGCGGCCTTCGGCCACCAGGATTTTCGCGATGGGGGAATCAGCATGGGACGGGGCATTTTCCCGGTCTTCGAAAAAACCGGCAATGGCCTGGCGGATCCGCAAAGCATCCACATTTTTTCCTATGAGCAGATCCCGTGCCCCGGATTTGTGTTTGGCTTTAATCTCCTGGTAAAGGGATTCTCCAAAGGCCATTTTCACCTGTCTTTCCGCGGACGGACTGGATTCTTCCATGACATGGAGAACAATGAGGTTGGCATCGGTATAGGTGGCCATGGCAACAGCATGTTCAAATATCTGTTTCATGTCCACAGACAGGTCAGAGGCAAACAATATGTTCCGGGGTTTTTTAATCATGACGGGAAATCTCCATTTATGTTATTAAATTAACGGTATGGTTAAAAACAATATGCCGACTGCGCAGCAAAACTGCTTTTATATTAAACACAAATCCATGTTATGCAAGCTTATTTTGCAGTGGGTTGCCAGCAGGGTATGGACGGCACACGGCTGTCCGGTAACTAACTGGCTCATGAAAACCCTTTCGGGGCATCTGCAGCACAGGTGCCCATACTTTTGCCCATGAAGCTTGCAGCGCTCATTTTTTTTGTGACATCCCGGCTTTTGCATTCCGGACAGGTGATGTCAGGTTCATCTCCTGCAAACACAAGTTTTTCAAATTCCTGTTTGCAGGAATTACACTGAAATTCAAAAATCGGCATAACTGTCTCCTTGCTGGTAAAACCATTAATACAAATCTGTTATAGTAAAAAATCCGCTGATTTTTTTTCCCCATTATACCAATTTGCCTTTTTGGGCGCAAGCCCCAGGTGGTATCCCCAAAATTGATGGATTGACGGTTGGAATGAATTCACACTGTGATGCAACTGCTGGTTGAATTGTCCGAAATTTGTGCTTATCATAAGAGGTAACCTTTTATATGAAAGCCGTCAGCCGTCAGTACTCAGCTAAAAGCTAACAGCTAACAGCTAACAGCTAACAGCTAAAAGCTAACAGCTAAAAGCGTGTGCCCGCCAGGGCATGGGACTTATAAGGAGATGAAAATGAAAGAAATGCTTTTTATCATAGGATTTATCGGAATTTATCTGCTGCTGCAGATTTATGTGCTGCCCAAAATGGGTATTTCCACCTGAATGCGTGATGCCTGTCAGGTGACAGGCAAAAATACCATCACGGAACAAAAATCTGCTTCACCGGAAAACCAGCCGTCTTCAGTGTTTGACAAAAAAGAGTGACAACCCTGATAAAGGGTGTTTTAATGTTATGATTGTTGTGCATGCTGATCCTGGTTAACTGATGAATGGAGACAGAGATGAAAGATTTGTTGTTTGCACCCATTACCATAAATACTTTGGCCCTGGATAACCGGATTTACCTGCCAGCCATGCATCTGGGCATGGGGGTGGATTATGCGGTAACAGACCAGATTGTAGATTTTTATGCATTGCGGGCCAGAGGGGGCGCCGGTCTGATCTGTGTGGGATTTGCCACCGTGGATGAACTTTCCGGCAACACCCAGAATATCGGGGCCCATGATGACCGGTTTATACCGGGCCTGTCCCGCCTGGCATCGGCCATCAAAGATAACGGTTCCAAAGGGGTGGTGCAGCTCAACCATGCCGGCCGGTATAATTTTTCTTTCTTTCTGGAGGGAAAACAGCCGGTGGCCCCGTCCGCCATTGCCTCGCGTCTGACCAAAGAAGTGCCCAAAGAGATGACCATCCAGGAAATTGAACAGACCGTTGACCGGTTTGCCAGTGCAGCTTTGCGGGTGAAAAAATCCGGGTTTGATGCTGTGGAGATCCTCAGCGGTACCGGGTATCTCATCAGTGAGTTTTTATCGCCGTTGACCAATCACAGGACAGATGCATACGGCGGCAGCCTGGAAAACCGGATGCGGTTCGGCCTCCAGGTGATGGATGCGGTGCGGGATGCGGTGGGCAACGACTTTCCCCTTATTGTACGTATGAACGGCAATGATTTCATGCCGGGCGGCAATACCAGAAAAGAGCTGAAAACCTATGCCAAAGCTCTGGCACAAGGACCTGTGGATGCCCTGTGCATCAATGTGGGCTGGCATGAGGCCAGGGTGCCCCAGATTGTGGCCCAGGTGCCCAGGGGGGCATTTTCCTATCTGGCTGCCGGCATCAAAGAACAGGTGGATGTGCCGGTGATCGCCTCCCACAGGATCAATGACCCGGAGACCGCAAGAAACCTCCTGGCAAAAGGGCATTGCGACATGGTGGCCATGGGCAGAAGCCTGATTGCCGATCCCATGCTGCCCCGAAAGGCAAAACAGGGCCGGGAAAATGAAATTATACACTGCATGGTATATATCGTACTTGCCGGCACCTTTTTTGCCGCACATGCGGGAACGGTAATATTTCTGTTGTACCTGACCGGTATAGTGGTCGCCATCCTGACCGGCCTGTTGTTCCGGCGGGTTTTTTTAAAAGGGGAGGAAGCCCCTTTTGTCATGGAACTCCCCC
>JAWOEP010000376.1:0-3257 GCA_046482705.1 Desulfotignum sp. | reverse complement strand
TGGTCTCCCAGTCCGAAACAGGCCTATGAAACCACCCTGGCCCTGAACAACCGCTATTTTCTGGACGGCAGAGACCCCAATTCCTACACCGGTGTGGCCTGGCTCTATGGAATTCACGACCGGGCCTGGGCCGAACGGTCCATCTTCGGCAAGGTCCGGTACATGGCAGCTTCGGGTCTTGAGCGAAAATGTGACATCAATGCGTATGTTGACAAAATCAAACAGCGCTGTGCATCCCTCTGATTCAAAGATTCTCCCTGCATGTGGAGATTTGTGAAGATGGAAACTCAGACACCACCGGAAAACCTTTTGAAACAGACCGCCCGGGCCATATTTGACGCCGGTGTGCGGGCAGTGGCACCGGAAACCTGTGTGACAAGGCATCTGCACATCTCCGGCAGCCGGCTGCGTGCAGGAGAAACTGACCTGAACCTGGATCAGGTCCGGCATATCTATGTGGCCGGTGCCGGCAAGGCATCTGCAGCCATGGCCCGTCAGGTGGAAACACTGCTGGGAACGCGCATCCATGACGGGGTGGTGGTCACCAAATACAGGCATGGGGTGACCCTGGCACACTGCCGGGTGATGGAAGCCGGGCACCCGGTGCCGGATGCAAAGGGACTCGCAGGGGCGGCGGCCCTGCTGGAGATGGTGTCCCAGGCCGGGCCGGAAGATCTGATTGTATGCCTGATATCAGGCGGGGCATCCGCCCTGACCCCGGCCCCTGCATCAGGCATAACCCTTACGGACAAACAGGACACCACCCGGATTCTGCTGGGGTGCGGGGCCACCATCCACGAAATCAACACCATCCGCAAACACCTGTCCCGGATCAAGGGAGGTCAGCTGTGCGCGGCTGCCAACGGGGCCCGGGTAGTGTCTTTGATATTGTCCGATGTTGTCGGGGATGACCTTGATATCATAGGTTCCGGCATGACTGCACCGGATACCGGATATTTCAGTGACTGCCAGGCCATTCTTGCAAAGTACCGGATCTGGGACAAGGTGCCTGAATCCGTCAGGCAGCGCATTCAGGCCGGCATTGAAGGGAGGATTTTTGACACCCCCAAACCCGGAAATCTCCTGTTTTCAAAGGTGTTCAACCGGGTGGTGGGCAGCCTTTCCGATGCATTGACCGCTGCTGAAAAAGAGGCGCAACGCCGGGGATTCACCCCGCTGGTGCTCTCTTCCATGATTCAGGGAGAGGCAAGGGAAGCGGCCGGGGTTCTGTGCGCCATCGCCATGGAGGTCCAGCGGTCCGGCCAGCCGGTAGCCCCGCCTGCGTGTCTCTTGTCCGGCGGCGAAACCACGGTGACACTCCAGGGCACAGGCAAAGGCGGACGCAATATGGAAATGGCGCTGGCCGGGGCCATGGCATTGGCCGGAACCTCCGGGATTCTCATGCTGTCAGCCGGCACAGACGGCACAGACGGCCCCACAGATGCAGCCGGGGCCTTTGCCGACGGCACCACCCTGTCCCGGGCCGGAGCCCTTGGCCTGTCAGCCGGCACCCTTCTGACAGAAAACAATTCCTATCCCTTTTTCCTGGCGCTGGAAGATCTTTTGCTCACAGGCCCCACACGTACCAATGTGATGGACATGCAGATCTTTCTGGTCCAATAACAGCCTGCATATCCCCGGCGAAGATCAAACGGGCTGGGTACTTTCCTTCAAGGGCGAGGATGTTTTTTTATACCGGAATCCGCCGCAAACACGCTGTCCATAAGAACTTTTGTATAGGGGGACGGATCAGGCCTAACACCAGCCTGGCTGTGACCGATTTTCCTGTCTCCCCCACAAGTCCCAATGTTTCAATCACCCAGATCAAAACCGATGCGGTTCAGCGGCTCCACTACGATATTTTCGAACCGTGGTATCCGGCAGCAGGCCATGGTGATGAACAAACTTGCGGATAACGGGCAGCAGTTTTTCCATGGATTCTTCCAGTGGGCAGACAACCGGGATGCCTGATTTTTTTTCAAGGGCCCTGCTGTAGGCTGCCAGATCTTCCGTGGTGCCCCCCGTACCGTTGAGGGTCACGGCGATCACCCGGGTGCCGTACATTTCAATGAGTTTGATTTCATTGTCGATGTCCGGCAGCATGCACCCCAGGGATTCCGTACCGTCAAAATATTTTCTGAAGGGGGTGTGCTGCAGCACCACCCCCTTGATATTTCCCGATACAATGATCTCTGCCCCGCAGGGACCCAAAGGATTTCTCATGCCGGACTGCCCTTCAACCACCATGATATCCGGGCGGGCTTCCTGTTCACATCTGATGATGGCGGCTTCCACCTCGCCGCTGACAAAATCGTTGATGGTGGTATCCAGGATAAACCCATAGGCATTGCCCTGGAGCCATCCGGTCTGGCCGGTATAGATCATCTCGGCGGCCATGCCTGCCTGCCGGCAGGCATCCACAATCATGCGGGAAGTGGTGCGTTTTCCCAGGGCGCAATCGGTTCCCAGTACAGCCAGCCGGGGAACCTTCATGTCAAATATGCGGCCTGACCAGAAATGCAGCTGGTCATAGGGCTTGTGCCTTCGAATATCGATGATTTTGACATGGTGTTTTTCGGCGGCATGTGCAAAGGACGGTATCTCTCCCAGGAGCATATGCATGCCGTTGACGATGGAGATGCCCCGGCTCATGATGCTGTGTATCAGCTCCTGCCATTGGCTGTCCAGCCGGCCGCCGCTCAGGGCCACCCCGATAATGGCAAAATCAGGCTTTCTGCCATTGGTGGCCAGACAACTGTCCATATCGGAAAAAACAGGAATGTTCCGGCAGATGCCGTCCAGAATGTCCCCGGCATCCCTGCCGGCATGGTTCTGATCGATCACCCCCTGAATATCGAAACGGTCCGTGCCGCGGATCAGGCCATGGGCGGTCTTGGCATCGGCAGTGGCCAGCAGGCCGTTGGTCAGAATGACAGCTGATCCAGTTGTACAAAAACGTTTCCGGGTCAGGCCGGTTCCATCAGGAACTGATTTGTTTTTAGAAATATTCATCAGATGAATTCCACTCCCAATCCAGGTTTGTCAAGGGTTCTGAGCCATCCGTTATCCAGGATGAACCCGCCGGTCACAATATCCCGGGCCAGGTCCAGGCTGCCGTCCAGGTCGAGATATTTTGTGGCAGGAGCGGCCAGGGCTGCATGGAGTGCCCCGGAGATGCTGACGATACTTTCATCCATGCACCCCCACATGAGATCAATGCCCGCATGTTCTGCCATGCCGGCGATTTCCAGTCCGGG